>WRJA01000004.1 GCA_009782435.1 Oscillospiraceae bacterium | reverse complement strand
CGAGCCCCCGAAGGTGTACCATATTGTCGGTGCCAATTACGGTGAGGATCCACCCGTTCCCATTCCGAACACGGCAGTTAAGCTCATCAGTGCTGAAGATACTTGCTTGGAGACGAGCCGGGAAAATAGGTCGGCGCCGACTTTTTAAGTTAATCCTCTTTTCACAGATCGTGAAGCTCCCGGCACTCTGGCGCGCCGGGAGCTTCACGATTTAAATATGATACATTCCGCGTATATTATTGCAGAGCAAAACGGGGGTGGGAACCGTGGATTTAATAACAAAACTGTTTGACCGGTACAAACGCAACCGGCCGCATGTTGGTTTTCGTATCATCAAAACAGTCACAGCGGTTTTTTTATGCGCTTTGGCCGGAGAGTTGCACGACCAGCCTGTGTATTTTTCGATGATAGCGGCTGTTATCTGTATGCAGAACACAACAGGCGAAACGTTGGAAGCGGCGTTCAATCAAGTGATCGGCACGGTGATCGGCGGTGTTTTCGGCGTGGCTCTCTTATATTTGGAGCTGTTGATCGGCTTGGAGCGCTTCATGCCGCTTTATTATCTTGTTTGCTCGCTGTTTCTGATCCCGGTGATACTCACGACGCTGATCATCAAAAAGTCCTCGGCGTCCGCTCTCGCCTGCATCGTGTTCCTGAGCATAGCGGTGTTCAGGCTCGGGACCGCTTATCCCTGGCTGTACGCCTTGCAGAGGGTGATAGACATCATTATCGGGGTTGCCGCCGCTTTTCTTATCAATATCATTTTGCCCAACCGGCCGGAGGATGAAAGAGAAACCTCGGCCCCGGAGTAGATTTGCGGAAAACACAGCTGCCGCGATCATATAAAGCACAAAATATAATAATAAAGCGCTGCACTCACCCTATTGTTGCAGTTAAATATGTTCTTCGGGTCCGAGCTTTTCCAGCGCCTCTTGAAAATAATCCGGAAGCATGGTCATAAACTCCATGTTTTCCTTTTTTCGGGGATGATAAAATTTCAAAGCGCGGGCATGGAGGCACTGTCCTTCAAGCCCTTTTTTATCGACGTTTTTCCCGCCGTAAAGCGTGTCTCCCAAGACAGGGTGTCCGATGTGGGCCATATGAACGCGTATCTGATGCGTGCGCCCTGTTTCCAGTACGCATCTGATGTGCGTAAATCCGGCATACCGGGTTATGACCTCGTAGTGAGTAACGGCGCTTCGTGAATTCTTGTCCGTCACTGCCATGCGTTTGCGGTCGCTCGGGTTTCTTCCGACGGGAGCGTCTGTCGTGCCCTTGTCGTTTTTAACGCGGCCCGTCACTATCGCCTCGTATATGCGGGAGAGACTTCGATCGGCCAGTTGGGCGGCCAGCGACAGATGCGTAAAGTCGTTTTTTGCCGCGATTATCAGCCCGGAAGTGTCTTTGTCTATGCGGTGAACTATCCCGGGCCTCTTTTGTCCGCCTATGCCGGACAGGTCATCGCCGCAGCGCGCCATCAGGGCGTTTACCAAAGTCCCGTCCGGGTGTCCCGGCGCGGGATGAACGACCATGCCCCTTTGCTTATTGACTACGATAACGTCGGAGTCTTCATATACGACGTCGATGTCTATCTCCTGCGCCTTTGTTTCGGGCTCCGATAAATCGGGCAGGGCGACAATAAGGCTCTCCCCTACCGTCACCCTGTAGTTTTTCTTTATGCTTTTGCCGGCCGCCTCAACAGATCCGGTCTCAAAAAAACGTATACAAGCGCTGCGCGAAAAGCCGCTCAGCTTCCGCGCCAAAAGAAGATCGGCGCGCTCTTCTTCCTCATCGGCGATCACTGTTATATGTTCCACTACACGTCTTTATCCCGGAATTCCGCCAAAATGTCCTCAACGGAATAGTTTTCGGTGACCTCATCGTCGAATTCGAGAGTTCTGTCCGGCAAGGCGTTTTGAGTATTCCGAACGGGCTCGGCGGCGGGCGCGGGAGCCTGCTGCGGTTTTCCGGCTTCGGCGCCGGTACTCCCCGGCGCCTGCCATTCCGCAAAGGGATTTTCGGGATCGACAATTTTCCCGGGGGCCGCGTTATCCGAATCCGGAACGGAAACGTCACTTTTTTTTATCTTCGAGCGGCGCGCTGAGAATTTTTTGGCGTCAACGGGCTCCGGTCCCGTCGTCCACGGGTCTCTGTTGAAAATAACGTAAAAACAAAACGTAATGCCGCCGCAGGTAATAAAAATATCGGCGATATTGAATATGGGGAAGTTAATAAACTCAAACCGCAGCATATCGACGACATATCCCTGTATGACCCGGTCAATGCCGTTGCCTATCGCCCCGGCAAGCACCGCAACGAGTGCCCACCGCCCGATTCCGCTGCGGATCGCGTTCAAAAACAAAAGGCTTATCGCTATGATTATGAAAACAACGGCCAAAACAATAAAAAGTACGCGGGCGTTCTGGAGGATGCTGAAAGCCGCGCCGTAGTTGTGGCTTCTTGTCAGGGAGATGAAACCGGGAATAAAGTCGATCAGGCCCGTATCAAGCAAAATATTTCTTGTCACCCAGTATTTCAGCGCCTGATCGCAAATGAGTATTATGACCGCAACGATCGCGTAAAGCATGGGTCATTCCTCCCGTTACCCTAATTAATGAATCCTCAACCCTCGCCGACAACGACCGCGCATCTCGCGCACAGTTCCGGATGCGAAGAACTGTCGCCCACGGTTTTGCTGTGCGTCCAGCAGCGCGCGCACTTCGGCGCCTCAGCCGGAGAAACGGATATTTTTACTCCCGGAAAAGCTTCCGATTCATGCCCTTCGCCTTCCGAATGCAAACAAATCGTTTCGGATGTGATAAACAGCATATTGAGTTCTTCGGCGTTTATATTACCGAAATCCTCGGCGGCTTCTTTTGAAAAATACAGCGTCACTTTCGCGTCTAAAGGTTTGCCTATACTCTTTTCGTTTCTTGCGATCTCCAAGGCTTTGTTCACATCGTCCCGAAGCAAAATGCCGTTATTCAGGCTTTTTTCGTCATTCGGGAAAAAGCCCCCCGCACAGTGAACGATTTCGGGCATATCGTTGAGCATGACATGCTCGGCGTTTGCTTCTTTTCGGTGAGGCATCGCCTGCCATATTTCGTCGGCGGTGAAAGCCAAAACGGGCGCGGTCAGTCGCGTTATCGAATCCAATACGGTATAAATCGCGCTTTGGGCGCTTCGCCTTTTATATCCCGCTGCGCTCTCGCAGTACAGCCTGTCTTTGAGAACATCGAGATAAAAATTAGACATGTCGACAACACAGAAACGGTGAATCGCATACATGACGGCGTGAAACTCATATGCCTCATAAGCCTCTGTACAGCGCTTTATCAGTTTGTTGAGTCCGGAAACCGCCCACTTGTCCAAAGGAGTCATGTCCTCGACCGCGACCGGGGAACCGGGATCGAAGTCGTACAGGTTGCCGAGTATATATCTCGACGTGTTCCTGATCTTCAAATAAATATCCGACAGCTGCTTAAATATTTTATCCGAACAGCGTACGTCATTGCGGTAGTCTGAACTCGCCGCCCACAACCGCAGCAGATCGGCGCCGTATATCGGTATCACGTCTTCGGGATACACGCCGTTGCCCAAGGACTTATGCATGGCCTTACCGTCGCCGTCCACAGTCCACCCGTGCGTCAGGACAACGTCGTAGGGCGCCCTCCCGGTCGTCGCCACGGCAGTCAAAAGCCCGGACTGAAACCACCCGCGGAATTGATCGGCGCCCTCCAAATACATGCTTTGCGAGCGCAGTTCCATGTCCGGCAGTCCCGACGCTTTGTGGGAAGAACCGGAATCAAACCAGCAGTCCAAGGTGTCGTTTTCCTTTTCAAATCTGTCGCCGCCGCATTCGGGACAGCGAAAACCTTCGGGGAGGATATCGCCGGCGTCGGTATCAAACCAGCAGTTTGATCCGTGAGTTTCAAATTTATTCGCGACAGCTTCAGCGGTTTCGGCGGTGCATACGGATACGCCGCAGTTCAAACAGGAAAAAATCGGTATGGGAAGACCCCAGCAGCGCTGCCGGGAAATGCACCAATCCGACCTTTCGCGAATCATCGCGATCATACGCTCGCGTCCCCAATCGGGAATCCATTGTACGCTTTCACAGGCGGAGATCGCGCTTTCTTTCAGAGCGTCGATCGAGCAGAACCATTGGTCCGTTGCCCTGTAGACCACGGGCTGTTTGCAGCGCCAGCAGTGCGGATACTGGTGCGTAACGAACTGCGCGGCAAACAAAGCGCCGCGGGCTTCCAAGTCCTCCGAAATCGCGGCGTCGGCCTTTTTGTAAAACATGCCCTCATAGGGGCCGGCGTCACGTGTCATAATGCCGCGGTCATCCAAAGGCGTGATTATGCCTATATTTGTTTTTCCGGAGGCGTCGTAGCGCCGGCATATCTCATAGTCTTCCATGCCGTGCCCGGGCGCGGTATGGACGCAGCCGGTACCTGCCGCCGCCGTGACATGCTCCCCGCACAGTATCACGCTCTCTCTGTCATAAAGCGGGTGTTTCGCGCGGAGCATCTCAAATTCGGAGCCCTTGAGCGTCGCCGAAATCTCATAATCTGTGATCGACGCGGCGTTAAATGCGGATTGCGCCAGATCCTTTGCCAGTATGTAGGTTTCTTTGTTCGGGGCTTTGGCAAGGACATAGTCAAGATCGGCGTTCAGACATACGGCGAGATTTCCGGGAAGCGTCCACGGAGTCGTCGTCCATATCACAAAAAAAGTCTTTGAAGCGTCCGTGTATTTCGCAAGTTTTCCTTCAGGGTCCGAAAGGGCAAATTTGACATACAGCGACTTGCACGCGTCGTCTGAGTATTCGATCTCCGCCTCTGCAAGCGCGGTCTCATCCGTACAGCACCAATACACGGGTTTTTTGCCCTTGTAGATATAGCCTTTTTCATACATTTTACCGAATATCCGAACTTCTTCGGCCTCAAACCCGGGGTTCATGGTCAGATACGGCCTGTCCCACTCCCCCAGAACGCCCAAACGCTTGAACTGTTCTCTTTGGATGTTTATGAAGTTTTCGGCAAATTCCTTGCAGGCGTCGCGGAATTCGGGAACGGACATTTTTTTGCGGTCAAGCTTGTTTTGTTTGATAATGGCGCTTTCTATCGGCATGCCGTGGTTATCCCAGCCCGGCATATAAGGCGCAGAGTATCCCGACATGCTCTTGTATCTGACGATAAAGTCTTTTACACATTTGTTCAGCGCGGTGCCCATATGTATATGCCCGTTGGAAAAAGGCGGCCCGTCGTGCAGCACAAAAAGAGGCTTCCCCTCGTTTTTCGCGAGAATCTTGTGATACAGATCGATATCGTACACGCGCTTCAGCATATCAGGCTCTCGTTTCGGAAGAGAGGCGCGCATCGGGAATTCGGTCTGAGGCAAATTCAGCGTTTTGTTATAGTCCAAAGACATTTTGTGAAGCTCCCGTCTTAAATAAGCATTTTCGTGGTTTTTGCGCATGCGGTGAGCGATATGACAAAGACCGGCTGCACAACAGGTTATTATACCGAATTGCAGGGCGAAGCTTCGCCCTGCAATCATGATCAAAGTCCGGTCCCCTCAGCCCTGTCCCGGTCTGTCCGGAATAATATGATACAGGTCATCCGGGATTGTCCGGCGACTACACCGATTCTTCAAGCTCGTCGAAAGTAAGGGTCTCAAAACTGAATTGAGTGCGCGCGGAAGCCGACGCTTTTTCAGGCTCGAGATTAAAGCTGTAGAACTTGGTGGGGTTTTCATCATCGGGAGCGCCGGCCGCGACCGAGCTGAACTCGATCAGCGGGTCTTCATCGTCAGCGGCATATTCTGCCGAAAGCTCCGAAGCGTCAGCGGCGTCATCTCTGTTCTCATCTTGTCCGAAAACCGACCGGAGCCGGTCGGGGTCGGATTCGGGGTCCGCGTCCGTTCTCGCGAGCGGGCCGGTGTTCGCGATATCAGTCTCACCCAGCGCTTCCAAAAAATCAAGCTGCTTTGTGCATATAACACGCATGCTTTCGATGAAACGCGCCGAAGAATTCCTTGCCTCAGCTAACCTGAATTCCTCGTCTCTCATGTTCCGGCGAAGTTCCTCTGTGACGGCTTTGGCTTTTTCCCTTGCTTCCGCCAATATCCTGTCGCCGGATTCCTTGGCCTCATTTTGAATTTGCGCTCCGAGTTTCTGTGCGGAGAGCAGCGCGAGTTTCATGGCGTCCTCAGTAGCGCGATATTCTTCGATCTTCTCCACCAGTATTTTCATTTTGCTTCTTAAAATGGAGTTTTCTTTTAAAGCCGCCGCCAGCTCCGACGCTACAAAGTCTAAGAAATTGTCCGTCGTGGGGCAGTCATAACCGCCGAACACCGCTTTTTCCAAGCGTTTGTCTCTAATATCCTGAGGCGTCATAATCCCACTTCACCCTTCCGTCATAATGATGCGGAAAATAAAATATTTCCTCCGGGCGGCGTTTTCCGCCCGGCGTCAGAACCGAAGACCGCTGCTTTCAAGTTCGTCCAGCAGATCGCCGACGATATTCACGGTGTACGGTGTTATCATATAGGTGCTGACGGCGACTTTCTTGATCTTGCCGTCCTGCGCATAAGCAACGCCGCTGAGAAAATCTATGAGCCTTCTGGCGACGTCCTTGTTGGTCTGCTCCAAATTCATCACTACGGTCCGTTTTTCCCGCAGATGGTCGGCAATTTCCGCCGCTGTCTCAAAACGCTCGGGTTTGACCAACACGACCTGCACCTGTGTGGTCGTGTGGATGTTAACGACTTTATTGTCTTTCGGAGTATCCGGCGGGGGAGCCGAAACGCGCCCCTCGAATTCGGAAGCATAGTCCGTTGCGAAATCCGCCGGAAAAGGGCGCCCGGAAAAAATCTGCCCGGCCTGCCCGACTGCGCCGGCGTTTGACGCTTTTGAAGAGACCGCATCGTCCTCAATGAAATCATCGTCGTCGTCAAAGGGACGCGTGAGCCTCTTTAAATCGTCAAATAATCCCATAATCCGGTACGTTCCTTTCTTTTCGGGGAGCCCGTATCAACCGAAATCAATTTGAAGCTCAACACTTACAGCCGCGGCCCGAAAATCGCGGAGCCTATTCTCACCATATTTGATCCGAACAAAACGGCGCTTTCAAAATCTCCGCTCATACCCATGGATAAAAAATCCATATGAACATTATCGTATTTTTTTGCTCCGTTGTCAACATAAAGCTTTTGCATATCGGAGAAATATCGCTCGTTATCTCCCGGCCGCAGGGCGATCGGCGGAATCGCCATAAGCCCCTTAATCTTGACGCCGCAGTACCGGCCGCATGTTTCGAGGACTCGCGGAAGCTCTGCCGGATCGAAGCCGAATTTTCCGGTTTCTTTTGCGATATTGACTTCGAGCAATATGTCCCGCCGTATTCCTCCGGCTTCGGCGATTCGTGAAATAAGCTCCAAAAGCTCAACGGAATCGACGGATTGTATCATGTCCGCCTCAAAAACGACCGATTTTGCCTTGTTTTTTTGCAGATGCCCGATAAAATGCACGGGAGCGCCGTTATACGCGCCCAAAGTCTTTTTTTCCGCTAATTCCCCGGCGCGGTTTTCTCCCGAAGCGTCCGCTCCGGCGGAAATCGCCTCTTTTACGGCGCTTGCCGGTTGAGTTTTGGTTGCCGCTATCAGCAGTATTTCACCGGCCGACCGGCCCGCTTTTTCGGCGGCGCGGGCTATCCGCTCTTTCACATCCGCTGTGTTTTCGGCTATCGAGTATACGGCCGTCACCCTATCAACTTCCCTTCGGTGATATTCTTCGCGCTGATGATGATCTCATTGCCGACGCGCAACGACCCGGCCCCGGTGCTTTGAGCCGCGATACAATAATCGTCGTAAGTCCGGATTATGTCGATGTTTTTTCGCTCGGCCTGCATAGCCGTGACAGTATAAACATAGGGCTGTCCGTTTTGATCCATGCGAACGGCTTGTATCGGAACGCGGATCCCCGTGTATTCGTTGAATATGATACGGGCCGTGACCTCCCGTAATGCGGCGGTGTCGGCTAAAGCTGCGCTGCCGGAAAAAACCGCGACGCATTCCCCGTTTTCGGGCGGACTCACTTTTACCACCCGGACTTTCAGGGGCAGATTGTAGTATCTGCCGAAATCAAGCGTGACGGTCGCGCCTTCCTTAAGAGCCGCGGCCCGGTCTTCATCTGTTGCGGCGGCAAAATACCAAGTAAATGAATGAATTATCTTTCCGACAGCGCCGTCCGGGGGTTCCTGACGGGACTGCTGCACGGCTCTCAGTCCGGAGACGCTCAAATCGTCCGGAAATTCAGGAGTCAAATGCTCGTAACCGTCGAGCGCGGACATGAACAAGCCCGCTTTCTCAGCCGATATGACTGCGCTCCTGCCGGCGGAACTGTTTCTTATCGCGGTCAATTCACGCTCGAGCGCCGCCACGTCGGCTTCCGTGACATTCGATGCGGATGATTCGAACAATAAAGACGAAAGCTTCAGAGAAATACTGTCCGTGTCAGCCATATCCCGAACAGAGGTCGAGCGCGACAGGGCCAAGACCGCTTCCCGCACGGCTGCGTCTCTCGCCGCCAAGTCCTCCGGCGTGGTTATTCCCGAGAGCAGGATATTGAGCCGCTCGATCTCAAGCTCTAAGGTTCGGATCCTGTTTTCCCGTTCAAAAGCCGCGCTGCTGCTCATAGAAACGGCGACAGGGGCTCCGGCGGCCACCATTTTCCCGTCCTCCGCCGAGACGCTGACATATTCCTCATTGCTGATTATCACATATTCATCCCTGATGATAATGCCCGAGACAAAAGCGCCGTCGATCTCGGTAATAAGTATCGCGGGCGCCGTGCGGACGCTGTCCGTGATCGACCGGAACAAAGACGCGCCTATATACGCGAGCATTGCCGCAAAAAGAATGAACATAGTTATTTTTGTTATTTTATCCGTTCGTTCCATTTGTCAAAATCCCAAGCGAAGTCCGGAAGGTAAAATCAAGGTCGCGTTCATTGCCGCGCAGTATCCAACAAATATTTTTGTCCCGGCGCAGCCATGTCAGCTGCCGCTTCGCATAGCGCCTGCTCTCTTTTTTAATCAGATCCGTCGCTTCCGCCCGCGTCATCTCTCCGCGAAGGGCCGATGCGGCTTCCTTGTATCCTATTGCCTGCCCGGCTGTCGTATTCGGCCCGGAGATGACCGGTAAGAGCTTTTGCACTTCCTCAAAAAGCCCTTTCGCGACCATGTCGTCGACTCGTTCGTCTATGCGCGAATAAAGAGTTCTCCTGTCCTCGTAAGACACGGCTATCTTCACGGCGTCAAAACGCGGCGGTCGTGACGCGGATTCCAGATCATGCTCGGTTATGGTGCGTCCGGTGATCTCGTATACCTCCAGCGCCCGGACAATACGTTTTTTGTCGCCGGCTGAAAGCTTAGAGGCGGCGGCGGGGTCAGCGAGGCGGAGCTTGTTAAGCATGGCCTCTCCTCCGGCTCTGTCAAACATATCCGACAGAGAGCGCCTCAGAGCGTCGTTTTTCGGAGCGTCGGCGAACTCCCGGCCGTTTATCAGGGAATCGATGTAAAGGCCGCTGCCGCCGACGATAAAAGGAATCTTGCCCCGCGAGAGTATATCCTCTGTTTTTTGCGTCGCCTCTTTTACATAACGGGCGACGGAGTAGTTTTCCGCAGGATCGGCCACGCTGATCATGTGGTGCGGTATACCCATCATGTCCTTTTCGGAAGGTTTCGCCGTTCCCGTATCCATTCCCCTGTATATCTGCATGGAGTCGGCGGAAACGATTTCTCCGCCGAGTTCAAGCGCTAACATAACGCCGAGCTTGGTTTTTCCCGCGGCTGTCGGTCCGGTTATCACCGGGATCTTCCTCAGCATTGAAATACCCTCCGCCGGCTCATAGTATACGTTTGAATTTTTTGTCCATATCCTTTTTTTCCATGCTGAAACACAAGGGGCGGCCGTGGGGGCAGTATTTAACTTCACCTGAAATAACGCGGCTTAAAAGCGCTGTCAGTTCATAAGCGGACGACAGGCTGCCTGCTTTTATTGCCGCGCGGCACGCCACGGCGCGCAGAAGCTCGTCCGAGTCGTCGCCCGGGTCCGAGCCCGGCGTGTCCAATTTTTCAAAGATCTCCTCCAACATCGCTTGAGCGTCCGACTCATCGGTTCCCGACGGAAGAGCGCGGACTATGACCTCTTTTTCTCCGAACGGGTCGATATCGAAACCGAGGCCGGAAAGAAGGTCCGCGTGTTTTTCGGTCAGCTCGACTTTTCGGGCGTCAAAACGCAGGACTAAAGGCGATATCAGAGTTTGCGCCGGTATGTCGCGCTTGGAGGTCTTTAACCGGTCAAAGATCATTCTCTCATGTACTGCGTGCTTATCCGCGAAAATAAGGGCGTCTGAACTCTGAGCCACGATATAGGCGTCGAAAGCTTCCCCGATGATTACAACGTCATTTCGGCCTTGCTCAAATCGAAGCTGCTCCGGCATGATCTCGGCGCTTTCGGGCCGTTCTTTTTCGGGCGGGCTCACGCCGGGCTGTTTTTTGTACGGGCCGGGGCTTTCTTTGACTCTTGGGCCCGAAAGCGCCGCCGCGCTTTTAACCGGATAAGTTTTTTCCGCAAAAGAAAAGCCGCCGGCAGGCTTTTCCTTTACGGGAGCGGGCAAATCGAAGTCGTCCTCTTTCGGCCGTGGCGAGGGCGCGCTTTTTTGCGTGATTGCGAGCGTGATCGGAGACTCTGATTCAAGCGCGGCAAGCGCGGCGTAATAAGCGCCGTCAAAGGCTTTTTTTTCATTTGAAAATCTGACTTCGGCCTTGGTCGGGTGAACGTTGACGTCCACGGCCCCGGGGGAGATCTCAACATAGAGGACGCAGGCGGGGAATCTTCCCTTGGGCAGGCTGTTTTTATAGGCCTGTTCTACGGCGGCCCGCAGCACGCTCGAGTTTATCCCTCTGCCGTTGCAGAAAAAATACTGACGGTCCCTGCTGCCGCGGCACATTGAGGGAGACGATACAAAACCGAACACCCGCACGCCGTCGCGTTCGGTATCGCAAGGCAAGAGCGAATTTGAAAACTCTCTGCCGAACAGTCCGTATATGCAGGAGATTGCGTTGCCGTCTCCCGGAGAGAAAAATTCATTTTTTCCGTCTTTCACGCAGCGCAGGGATATATCGGGCCGCCCCAACGCGCAGCGCAGGGCGAGATTCACGCAGGCCGCGCTTTCCGCCCGTTCCGATTTAATGAATTTTAAGCGCGCGGGAGTGTTGTAAAACAAGTCGCGCACCGTCATTACTGTGCCTTCAGGACTTCCGCAAGCGCCCATTTCGATGATATCTCCCGCTTCCAGGAGTACCCGGCAACCGGAAGAGGCTCCGCGTTCACGGGTTATAAGCTCGATTTTTGAGCAGGCCGAAACGGCTGCCAGCGCCTCTCCCCGAAATCCAAAGGTACAGATGGCCTCAAGTCCGCGCTCATCACGCAGCTTTCCCGTCGCGTGGCGGAGAAAAGCAATACCCGCGTCCTCCGGGGGCATTCCGGCGCCGTCGTCGGTTACGCGTATGTAAGTGAGTCCGCCGCCGCGGAATTCCGCCGTTACGCTCCGCGCTTTTGCGTCGAATGAGTTCTCGATAAGTTCTTTTATCACGGAAGCGGGACGCTCGACCACTTCGCCCGCGGCAATGAGGTCGGCGACATGAGGCGGGAGTATATTGATAAGGGACATCCGTGCCTCCTTGATCGCGCGCGGGCCGCCGGAAAAAGCTTTTTGTCTTCTTCCCGACGCCTCGGCTGAAAAATTACAAAACGCTCATATCGCAAAGAGATTTCCTGAATTTTTCGCATATCTCCGTTACGAATTCGAGCCTTGCGATCCGGTCGAGCCAACCTGACGGGATGGCTTCACAGCCGTAGCATATCCCCGCGAGCCCTCCCGCGACCGCGGCGACCGTATCCGCGTCTCCGCCCAAGTTGACGGCTTTCAGCACGCAGCTCTCGTAGTCTGAGGTGTTGAGCAGGCACCAGAACGCCGCCTCAAGCGTTTCAACGACATAGGCGCCGCTTTTTATATCCTTTTGCGGCAGAGCCTTAAAACCGTCGCTCAATATGCGGCTGAAATGATCAAACTCAGAGGCAAACTCCGGCTTGACGCCGTAGTATTCTTTTGCCTCGTTAATGCCGGCGTATATGCCGTTTTTCGGATAGAGTCCGTTTATGAGGTTTCCGGCAACGGAAATATATATGCCGCAAGCTATCTTGCTTCTTGCATGGGCGTGAGTCAGGGCCGATACGTTGTGTATCGTGTCAAAGGCTTCATCGCAGCCGGAAAAATCATTGCCGTATACAGAGCGCAGGTAAAAAGCAAGCGGCAGTATCCGCATAAGCGAACCGTTGCCGTTATCACTCTCAGCGCCGCCTCCGCATTGCAGAGGCGGCGTTCCTTTTGAAAACTTAAACAGCGCCCTCGAAGTCCTTTGCCCGATGCCGAACATTTTTCCGTGCGGCGTATATTCGGATTTGAACGCCCAGAGCGAGAATTTCCGCATGATATCGTTATAGTCGAGACCGCCCGCCAAGCTGTCCGCCAAACACAGCGTCATGCTCGTATCGTCAGACCATGTGCCCGCGGGCTGATTGTGCGCCCCGTTGCCGCGCATATCCGTGACGGGGTTTTCCGAGAGCGACTCGCGGCCGGCTGATTCGACCGGGACGCCGAGGGCGTCCGCCGCGCATAAGCCTGTGAGCGCGCCTTTTATTTTTTCCGTATGATTCATTTCGTTTTGCGACCCTCGCTTTACGTTCAGCTTCGCATGCGATATGCCTTTTTATTATACACCAAAGCCGTTGAAAATTCCACCGGTAAATGATAGTATATACTGCGGAGAATAAAAATGGATTACGGACAAACGAAACCGGCCCGAAGCGGCCCGGAGCGTCTGCGGGCCGTCTGCGGACGAATAAAAAATCTCATTGAGGCGGAAGGGACCCCGGCTCTTGCTTTTTTGGACACTTACGGCTGCCAGCAAAACGAAGCCGACAGCGACATATTGCGCGGGCTTATCGGGGAAATGGGCTATTCCTTTACGGACGACGAGAACAAAGCGGATCTCATCGTCATAAATACCTGCGCCGTGCGTGAGCACGCCCAAATGAGGATATTGGGCAATGTCGGCGCGCTTACTCACGCAAAAAAACAAAATCCGCGGCTAATCGTCGCACTCTGCGGCTGCATGGTACGGCAGGAGCATATGATCGAAAAGGTAAAGCGCTCCTACCGCGTCGTCGATATTGTCTTCGGGATGCACGAAATGAGTAAATTCCCGGAACTTCTGGAACAGTTCCTTCTCACCGGGAAAAGGATATTCGCCCGGTCGCCGGAAGAAGGGGAGATCGAGGAAAACCTGCCCGTCCTGCGCGAAGGAAAAATCAAAGCCCGGATTCCCGTCATGTACGGCTGCAATAATTTTTGTTCATACTGCGTCGTGCCCTTCGTCCGCGGCAGGGAGAGGTCGCGCGATGCGGCGCTTATAACGGACGAGGCGCGCTCTTTGGTCGAAAACGGCTGCAAAGACATTATGCTGTTGGGGCAAAACGTCAACTCATACGGTCTGGACCGCGGCGCCGGGACGGATTTTTCGGACCTGATAGCCGGAATAAACGAAATACCCGGCGAGTTTTTGATAAGGTTCATGACAAGCCATCCCAAAGACGCGACGGAAAAACTGTTTTCAGTCATGGCGGCGAGCGAAAAATGCGCCCGGCATATACATCTGCCCGTTCAGTCGGGTAACGACCGCGTGCTGCGGGCAATGAACCGAGGCTACACCGGCGAAGAATACGCAGATCTGGCGGAAAAAGCGAGACGCCTCATGCCGGACCTTGTATTGACCACCGACGTCATAGTCGGATTTCCGGGAGAGACCGACCGGGAATTTGAGGACACGCTCGAGCTTGTGAAAAAAGTGGAGTTCGACGCCATGTTCACTTTCATCTTCTCCAAAAGAGAGGGCACCCCTGCGGCCTGTATGGACGACCCCGTTACAAGGTCTGAAAAACAGGCGCGTTTTGACCGTTTGCTCGAAGTCCAAAACGTGATATCCGAAAAGAAACACGCGGCCTGTATCGGAAAGACCGTTAAAGTTCTGATCGACGGCGAGACAAAAAACAGCGAATACAATCTCAGTTCCAGAACAAACGGCGGAAGGCTCGTGCATTTGCGCGGCAACCTTGCGCCGGGCGGTTTTGTCAACGCGGAAATCACCGGCGCCGCAACTTGGGCGCTGTTCGGCGAAGTGTCCCGGAGGTAATAAAATGGCCGATTTCACTCCGATGAAAAGCCAGTACAATGAAATAAAATCAAAATATAAGGACTGTCTTTTGTTTTTTCGGCTCGGCGATTTTTACGAACTGTTCGACGAGGACGCGAAAACGGCGTCCGCGGAGCTCAACTTAGCCCTGACCACGCGGGACAGAGGGAAGGAGCCGGAAAAGCAAACGCCCATGTGCGGCGTGCCTTTCCACGCGGCGGATTCATATATCGCAAGGCTGATAAAAAAAGGCTATAAAGTCGCCGTATGCGAACAGACCGAAGAACCCTCGCGCTCAAAGATCATCATCAACAGAGATGTGATAAGGGTCATAACCCCGGGCACAGTGCTTGACCCATCCATGCTCGACGAGACAAAATCAAATTACATCGCGTCAGTTTATTCGGACGAAAAAACGGGCGCCGCAGCTTTTTGCGACGTCTCCACAGGGGAATTTTGCCTTTCGGCCTTTGATGATGAAGCCGGCGGCCACGTGACCCGCATCATAAACGAGCTTGCCCGCTTTGCTCCCGCCGAGGTGGTTTTAAACGGTTTTTCGGCGGATCACGGCGAATTGTCGGAGTTTGCGGCAAAAATCTTAAACTGCAAAGCGGAACGAAGAGACGACTTGTTCGAAAGAGCCGCCTGCGAAGCGGCGGTTGCCGGACAGTTCGGCTCCGCCGGATCCGGCGCCTTTGAACAAAACGTCGCCGACGCCGCATACAGCGCCGCGGGAGGGCTTCTCATCTATCTCGGAGAAACTCAGAAATGCGATCTTGCCCATATCAATACCCTCGATATATTCTCCGAAAACCGATATATGGAGCTTGACCACCAGACGCGCAGAAATCTTGAATTGACCGAAAACCTGCAGACCGGCGAAAAAAAGGGCAGTTTGCTGTGGGTGCTCGACAAAACGAAAACGCCCATGGGCAGCAGGCTGCTCCGTTCATGGGTCGAGCGGCCGCTCCTGTCCCCGCAGGCGATCAAAAGGAGGCTGTCGGCGGTCAGTGAGCTTTTTTCCGACAGCGTCAAGCGGGGGGAGATATCGACAGCGCTGAAAACCGTCGGAGATATACCGAGGCTCATGAGCCGCGTCGCGTACGGCTCGGCAAACGCGCGCGATCTCGCGGCCTTGGGGGATTGGTGCGAGACGCTTCCCGTAATAACCGCCCTTTTAAAAGGCAGCGAGAGCCTCTTGCTGCGCGAAACCGAAAAAACAGACCTGCTCGCCGACGTTTCCGGCAAAATAAAACAAACTGTCCGTGAGGCCCCGCCGCTTTCGGTCAGAGAAGGCGGGATCATACGCGAAGGCTTCAGCGAGGAAGTCGACCGCCTCCGGCGCATGGCGGAACACGGCGCGGACGAGATAGGTTCGACGGAATGCTTTGAGCGCGAGCGTACCGGAATCAAAAAACTTAAGATCGGATACAATAAAGTATTCGGCTATTATATAGACATTCCGCACAGTTCGGGGACCCCGGAACTGCCTGAAGAGTACATCCGAAAACAGACGACCTCCTCGAGCGAGCGTTATTTTACAAAGGGGCTCAAGGAGCTTGAGGAACAGCTGCTGACGGCGCGGGACAAGGCGGCGGAACTTGAGTTTCGCCTGTTCGACGAACTCCGGCGCGATATCGCCGGTGAAATGACGCGTATTCAAAAAGTCGCGGATTCCGTGGCGCTTTTGGACGCGCTATGCGCGCTCGCGGAAGTCGCGGCGCAGAACAACTACACTTGCCCCGAGATCGACCTGACCAAAACGATAGATATCCGCGAGGGAAGACATCCTGTCGTGGAAGCCGCTCAAAAGGAAACGCTGTTTGTTCCCAACGACGTTTTCCTCAACGGCGAGGGAGACCGGCTCGCTATCATAACGGGTCCGAACATGGCCGGCAAAAGCACATATATGCGGCAAACGGCGCTGACCGTATTGCTTGCCCAGATCGGCAGCTTCGTACCGGCAAAAAGCGCCTCCGTCGGCATAACGGACCGGATATTCACCCGCATCGGGGCACAGGACAACCTTGCCGGCGGCAAGAGTACGTTTATGGTGGAAATGACCGAGATCGCGGCGATACTGAAATACGCGACAGGCTCGGGGCTTTTGATTCTTGACGAGATAGGGCGCGGGACCTCAACATACGACGGGATGGCTATGGCCAAAGCGATACTCGAATACTGCGCCGACAAGCGCAAGCTCGGAGCGAGGACCATGTTTGCCACCCATTATCACGAGCTTGCCGCGTCTGAAGGGACGGTCGACGGCGTTGTGAACTACAACATAACCGCCAAAAAAAAGGGCGGGGAACTGATATTCCTGCGCAAGGTGGTTCGCGGCTCGGCAGACGACAGCTACGGGATCGAAGTGGCTAAACTGGCGGGTGTACCCGAAAGCGTTACGAACAAAGCCGGGGAATACCTGAAAGGTTTGGAAAAAGAACCGAAAAAAACGGCGGCCCGGCCGGCCATTGAACCCCGGGCCGATAATCAGATGAGTATGGCCGACATCAGCGGCGAGAGAGTTTTGGACAGAATAAGAAGCCTTTCACCCGAAACGATCACTCCCATAGAAGCGCTGACCATACTGTACGAACTGAAACGGTCCCTGACTCAAACAAATTGAAACCGGAAGTGACGCCCCCTATGCCCGATAAAAAGCTCTACACAGATAATATGACCCAAAGAGAACGCATTGCCGCGGGAATATACCTTCCGGCACATATGTTTATTCTGCCTGCTTTGCTCGGTACGCTCGTGCAGATATCCGGGCGCGAGATCAATGAGATCGGTATTAACGTCGCTTATTACGTCATCGGCATACTCTTTGTGCTTTTGCTCATGAGAAAATTCTTAAGGGCGGATTTCGACGCGCTGTTGGACAACAAGTCCCGCAGTTTTGTCAGTTTGATTTTGGCGTTCGCGCTCTTATATGCCTTGTCCGCAGCGGTGGCGGCGATACTTATTTTCGTGACCGGAGACGAAATGAATCCGAATTCGGAAGCTGTGTCCGGTTTGATACATACGGGGTCCGGGCCCATGTTTCACGTGATCGTCCTGCTCGCCCCCGTCATCGAGGAAGTCCTGTTCAGGGGATTTCTTTTCGGCTCCCTGCGCCGCAAAAGCCGATTGGCGGCTTATATCATATCCGCTCTCGCTTTTTCCATTTATCATATTTGGCAATACTTGCTGATATACATGGATTTCGGCCTTATGTTATTCGGGCTGCAATACATACCGCACTCAATAGCCTTGGGTTGGAGTTACGAGAGGAGCGGAAGCATTTGGGTCCCGATCTTTATGCACATTTTGATCAACGGCGCGGCCTTTGCCCTGAGCGGCGGATTTCCGATATCCGGCTTTTAAGATAAAGCGACAGAGACTGCAGTAAACCGTGAGGTGCGACCTATATGACAGACGATACGAGAAAAGATACCAATGAAAACGCCGCAAAACAAAAAAAACCGAAGAAAACTCTCGGCATTATCGCGGCGGGTTTCGATGAAAACGACGAATCCTCAAGTCTGCTTGAGCGGATATTGGACAGCGGCAATCTGCTCTCGGCATATAAGAGAATCAAAAAAAACAATGAAGAACCGGGAATCGACGGAATGAAGGTCGATGAAATAATGCCGTTTCTGAGAGATAACGGGCGGGAACTCATGGCCTCCGTCAGAAGCGGCCGGTATTTTCCGACGCCGGTCAGAAGGGCTCAGTTATCCAAGCCGGGGGGCGGGATCAACCGGTTCTGCGTGCCTACGGTGATCGACCGAATGATACAGCAAGCGGCGCTTCAAGTGCTGCAAGGCGTATTTGAGCCGACTTTCTCGGATAACTGCTACGGTTTCAGGCCCGGTCGCAACGCACAGCAGGCGATACAAAAAGCCAAAACATATTACGACGACGGCTTTGTTTATGTCGCGGATATCGACTTGGCTAAATACCGGGACACCGAAAATCATGAGATCCTCATACAAGCCGTAGAGAATACCATAGATGAGAGGATCGTAACAGACCTGATCCGCAAGTTTTTGAGAAACGGCGTGACGGAAAGCGGCCGGATAAGCACCGCATACGAAGGTACGTCGCAATGCGGCAACTTGGCGCCCCTGCTCGTAAATATTTATCTGACGGAGTTTGACCTTATGCTGGAAAGCAAAGGGCTGAATTTTGTCAGATACGCGGACGTCTGCAAAATCTATGTGCAAAGCCGAGGGGCCGCCCGCAGAGCGACGGCCGGCTGCACAAGATTTCTTGAGAAAAAACTGAAGCTCAAGCCTGTCGGTAAGAGGAAAAAAAAGGAAGGGCTGCTTAATGCCGGAAGAGCGATCGTCAAACCTGCGGCGAGTGCTCTCACCCGGAAAAAACAAAGCTCGATCGAAAAAGCGAAATAAAAAGCGCGGCGCTCAGCCGGCGGGAGCGGGGAGCTTGTCGTTATACCCGCCTTTGGCCCCCCAGCCGGGCAATTCGACTATGTTCATGTAGATCAGGTCCGGTTCGATATCCAAGTCGCTTTTTAAGAGAAGGTTAAACTGTTCGATAAATGTCTTTTTCGCCTCCGGCGTTGACGGCTTATAAAAGCGGATGTCAGCGAAGGCACCTTCGATCTTCTCCCCGCCCATATAAAGAGCGCAGCCGTCGCTGATGCAGATCATCGTATTGCCGGCGCTCTTGCCCGGGATCAGCGACATCAAATCGCCTATGCGCCGCTGAAGTTCGTTTTTGCCCTCAAGGTCAAGTGAACGGGCGATTTTTAAATCGATGTAAGGCATAAAGGACCTCCTTAAATACAGCTGAAATATTATTTTGACCGCTCAGTGACACGCCGCCCGCAAGACGGCCGAGGCCACGGGCGCCGCGACAGCCAGACCGCCGCCGCCGTTTTCGACGATAACGGTAAAGGCAAAAGGGTATTCTTCGTCGTCAATAAACCCCGTTATCCACGCGTGCGAAGTCCCGTCGCCGACTTCAGCCGTCCCCGTCTTGGCGCACACCGCATGATCGGGAAAATTCCAAACGCCGTAAGAGTCCGTGACGTTGTATCTCATCATTTCCTTCAATTCAGAGGCGGTATCAGCCTTTATAAGCCGCGAGCCGGCTTTTTTTTCATATGCCTTGCCCTGCAGTATGTGCGGCTCTTTCAGGAGTCCGCCGTTTGCGGTCGCGGAGACAAAGCGAAGTAAAGAAAACGGTGAAACAAGGTCGTTATATTGGCCTATGCCCGCCCAGGCCGTTTCCGCGGCTGTTTCCGGCATATCGAAGCCGCCCGCGGCCGTCGTTATCCCGTCAAGCTTGTGCGCGGACAAAAAACCGTAAGCTTCGGCGTATTCCCTTATCGTTTCGGCGCCCAATTCAAGCGACAGTTCCGCGAAAGCGCAGTTGCAGGAATTGGCGAAGACCCGTCTTATATCCTGTTCGCCGTGCGCCGAGGGGCAGGTAACGGCGTCGCCATCCAAATCGAGGACGCCGGAACAGAAAAATTTGCGATTTGCCGTCATGTCCGGGGTTTCAAGGGCGGCGGCGAGCGTAACGGGCTTAAAAACCGAGCCGGGCGTATAAACGGAGCTGATGCATCTGTTGATATAAACGCCCTCATATTCGCTCCCCTCAACGGAGACGGGCGGGTTTTGCGGATCATAGGAGGGGGTACTGACCATGCACAGTATTTCTCCGGTCTTATAGTCCGAAACCAAGACCGCTCCTTTTCTGCCGCTCAACGCTGAAAACGCCTCGGCGTTCAGGCCGGCGTCTATCGTGAGTGCCACGGTTCGACCACCGCTCTTTACGCCGCCTGCAAAACTGTAGCCCGCAAGCTCGTGCGCGAAAGCGCTCAAAGCGCCGGTGCCGATATTTCCGGCGTAATCGCCCGCGGCATGGAAACAGGACACGCGCGTTTGATATTCGTCCGCGTACCAATATATGCCGCCCCCCGCGTGAGCGAGCGTGATACCTCTGCGATCGGTCAGAGTGCCTGCGTTCAAGACCCCCGCGGAGTATATGACGCGGTTCCCTCTGAACATTGCCCAGTCTTTACCGTCGACGGCCAGCCGCGCCAAAAAAATCACAAGTCCCGCCGCGATGAAGCCGGTTATCAAAAGCGCGGCGTTCGCCCTGCGCTTTACTTTTTTCAACCCGGATCACCGCCTTTCTCCCCGGCTTGCCGGAATCGGCCGAATTTTACGGAAAAGCCGGCGTTTTGCCGGGTGTCCGCGGCTTTGATAAAAGCCGCCATCGCCCAGCAGGATATGAGGCTCGACCCCCCGCGCGACACAAAAGGAAAGGTTATCCCGGTAAAAGGGAGTATGTCCAGCGACCCGAAAACATTCAGCGACATTTGTATCATCATCATCGAAACGGCGGCGCAAGCGGCTATCACATAAAAAGAACTGCGGCCCTGCGCGGCGTTTTTCACGGTAAAAGCCGCCAATACAGGCAGGGCGAACACAGCGCAAAGCGCCGTTATCAGCCCCGATTCCTCGCAAAGCAGGGCAAAGACCAAGTCAGTATCTGCGGCGACGATGGAGTGGAACACTCCGTTGCCCGCGCCGAGCCCGAACAGCCCGCCGGAGGCGACGGCCGAGAGCGCCCTTGTCTGCTGGTATCCCGCGTCATACGGGAATTCCCATACATGCCCCCACAGATCGAAGCGAGCGGCTATATACGGCTTTATGCTGAGCACTAAAAAGCCCGCGAGCACAGCCGCCGTCACAGACAGGAAAACAGTGGCCAGATTGCCCGAGCGCATATAGGCTATCACAAGAAAAGTGCAGAAAAAAACCGCCGCAGTCCCGAAGTCTCCCATAAGGACCAAGGCCCCCACGCACAGAGCGGAGAAAACAATGAACACAAACAGGTTTTTGTTGAGAAACAGCCTGTCAAGCGTGGCGGCGCCGGTGTAAACGAAAGCGATCTTAACGAATTCGGACGGCTGCAAAGAGAAGCCGGCTATCATGAGCCAGTTCCTCGCTCCCATGATCCTCTCGGCAAATATAAGGTTTGCGGCAAGCAAAACAACGGCAATAACGGCGACCGGAAGACTCGCGCTCTTTGCGCGCTTCAAGCTTCGCAGCCACCGGCCGAGTATGACAAAAAAGAGTATGCCGGCTGCGAAAAGGAGCATTTGCTTGAGCATGTCGTCCGGCGTCGATACCGCGGCGACGGAAATGCCGAGAGTGCTGAGAAAAAAAGCTGCGGTCTCGACCTCAAAGCCCGTGCGGCGCGCGGAGCGCATTATCAGGTAATAGCACCACATCACCGCCGCCGCGGCGAAAAAGGACAAAACAACGGCGGGAGCCCGTCCTTCGTCCGCGGCAAACATATGCTGCACGGCAAGCTGCATCTGCAGGACCGTCAAAATGAAAAAAGTCCGGCCGGGGTGAATGAATTTTCCGGGTTTCGTGCGGTTTTCCGAAAGAGCGAGGCGTTCCTCCTCGGAGAGCAGCCGGATTTCGATCTCAACGTCGGCGAGAGACAAAATATCGCCGTCTCCCGTGACCGCCTCTTTTTCAACTTCCTCGCCGTTCTTTTTTACCCCGTGTTTGGCGCCCAAGTTGCAGACCGTCCATTCTCCGTCTCCGTCGCGAATCAAAGCGGCGTGGGTCCTTGAGACGGTTTTGTGATCTATTATGATATCCGATGAGCGGGAGCGGCCCATAATGCATTCCCAGTGTCTGAGCGGAGCCTTTTCGCCGTTTGCGAGCGTGAGATATCCCCAGACCTCGGGCTCGTATTTTTCTCTCAGCCCGGAGCGGACGCAGCGGTACAGTATCCAAACGGCGAGTACAGGCGTCAAATATCGCGCCGCAGCGCAGGCGTATTCCGGGATCATCTCCAAATAAGCCGCCTCCTCCCCCCGGTTTTTCTCATTCGGCGTTGTCCGCGCGGCCCTTGTTCTTATATTCGCAAGTATACCGGCTTCCCCCGGTATTGACAAGTCTCGGTCCGGCCTCTAATATTGATTTATGAAGAAAAGGACAGTGTTTCGGATATTGATTTTCGCCTGTTCGGCGGCTGTGCTCAGCGGGGCGTTTCTGCTTTTTTCGGGGCGGAACGGGCCGCGCAGCGTCGCTTTGATTTATTCCGACGGAGAACTGCTTTATACGATAGACCTCAGCGCCGTTTCGGAGCCGTATGAGTTTACCGTAAAGACGCCGCGCGGAGAAAACACCATACTCGCGGAGCCCGGCAGGATATCCGTTTCAAAAGCGGATTGCCCTGACCTTATATGCGTGAACAGCGGGCCTGTACCGAACGGGCTTCTTCCCATCGTCTGCCTGCCGCACCGGCTTGTGATAGAAACGGAAACAAAAAGATGAAAACAAAAAAACTGACGGCGATGGCGGTTTTGGCGGCGGTCAGCGTAACGATATTCGTCGCCGAATCGCAGCTGCCTCCCATCGTGCCTGTACCCGGAGTCAAGCTTGGGCTCGCGAACATAATAACGCTGACCGCCGCTTCGCTGCTCGGGCGGCGCGAGGCGGGGCTCATACTGACAGTGAGGATAATACTCGGGAACATTTTTTCGGGCGGCGTTTCGGCAATGATATTCAGTCTGTCGGGCGGTGTTTTCGCCTATGCTGCGATGTGCCTTACGATAAAGCGCTTCCCCGTGTCGCTTATTTGGGTAGTCAGCATATTTTCCGCCGTGATGCACAATTTCGGGCAGATAGCGGCGGCGGCGGCGCTGACCCGCACCGCCGCCCTGTTCGCCTATCTGCCGGTGCTTGCCGTTTCGGGGATCGTCACCGGAGCTTTCACGGGGACGGCGGCTGTGTATTTGATAAAAGCGATGGAAAAAAGGAGGAATAAAGATGGCTTCGACGGTTGATTTTATCGAATATGTGTGCGCGCAGATCGAAGGAGTCGGCGCCGTGCGCAGCAAAAAAATGTTCGGCGAATATATGGTCTATGTCAACGACAAGCCGATACTGCTCGTCTGCGACAATACGGTGTACGTCAGGATGCTGCCTTGTTTGGACGGGCTTATGGCCGCCGCCGAAAAGGATTGCCCGTACAAGGGCGCGAAGGAACATTATATTTTGGACGTTGACGACCGGGAATTGGCCCGCGCCGTCGTCGCGGCCTCCGAGCCGTTTGTCTCCGTGCCGAAACCTAAAAAGAAAAAAGCGCCGTAAAAACGGCGATCCGCCGCCCGCCGGACCCGGTCGGGTTACTATTCCGGCAGTACAAAAAGGGGCTGCAGCAAAAGGAAAAAGCTAAAGTCCCGTAATCTCGCAAAAATACGTTCCGCATGATCTTCAATTTTATCATGAGGGCAGAAATGTGTGCCTTTCAAATGCTTTATTCAGTGCGATACACCGGCCGGCCGACGTCGCTGATGCGGCGGCTCAAACAGCCCCGGCGCTCCTGTTTTAACAAAACCGGCTTGCCCAAAGCCGGTTTTGGGGCTATAATGTCAAAAAAGCTGAAAACAGACAGGAGGTTACCAGTGCTTCGTTTTATCGCGCGTATCAGCGGCATTGTATTCGGGCTTTTTTTATATGCGCTCGGACTGCTGCTCGGCATAGAGGCGAATATAGGATACGCCCCGTGGGAGGTCTTTCATGTCGGCTTATCGAAAACAACGGGACTGAGCATTGGGACTGTTATCATTTTATCGGGGCTTTTCATAGTTGTGCTGGTCACCGTTTTGGGAGAAAAATTCGGGCTCGGGACTATATTGGGAGTTGTACTGACCGGATCGTTTATCGACCTTATCATGTATTTTGACAATCGGTTCGCAATAATTCCGAAACCCGGAAACCTCCTGACGGGAGCATTGATGCTCGTTGCGGGATTGTTTATCATTGCGTTCGGCATTTTCTTTTATATGGGCGCCGCCATGGGCGCGGGACCGAGAGATAATTTGATGGTCGTTGTCGCAAGAAGGACGAGATTTTCCGTCGGCATTTGCCGAGGAGCGGTTGAATTAACGGTTACTGTCGTCGGTTGGCTCTTGGGCGGCATGGTGGGACTCGGGACCGTTATTTCGGTGGTCGCGATCGGGTTTTGCGTTCAAATAACCTTCAAACTTCTGAAATTTGACCCGACAGTCATAAAACACGAAAGGCTTGACGAAACATTTAAAGCCCTTTTCGGCAAAAAGGATTCTCAATAAAGCGGAGCCTTTTCACTTTCGCGGCGCTAACCGGATTGCTTTTTTGTCGCTACAGCCCGGGCAGGTTACGGCCGGGTTGAATTCTTTCTTGCGGTATGCTAAAATAATAACGGAATAAACGCGCAAAACACAGCATATGCGAGGTGTGTCGGGGTCGATTCCCGCCGCCTTGGGCATAATTCGACGGAGGAAACCCCACGATGAAAACAGCAGCGGACGACAAACGGCAAAAAGGAAGCCGGATTGCCGCGCGCGTCCGAAACACAAATACGATACTGCTTGTCCCTGTCCTTGCCGTAATAATAATTGCGGCGCTCGCCACCGGTATCGGAATTGCCGGCAGAGCCTCTGAAGAACTTGCTTTCTTTCATTCGGTGGAAACTGTCGATAAGTTTAATCTGTATATTGGCCGGGATTTTGCGCTTATACAAAAAGCAGCCCGCTCAAAAGCCGTGACCGAATGGTTCGCCGATGAGGACGACGCGGAAAAAAGAACCGCTGCTTATTATGAGATGTCGGATTACATCGATTTGATGACCGGCACGGAACTGTATTTTGCCATTCGGGAATCGTCGGACGAGTTTTCGATCACAAAAGAGACGACCGTCGCCGATTTCAGACCTTTCGGAAAGCTCAGCCCGGAGAATCCGGACGATGAATGGTACTATGATCTGAGCGACTCCGCAAACGATTACGCTTTTAATATCGATATTTACAAAACTACCGGCGAACGTTTGATTTGGATAAACCACAAGGTAATTTCAAACGGAGAACAAGTGGGCGTCGTCTGCGTCGCTATGAGTATTGAACCCTTGCTCCGACACATGTTTGAACGTTATGACGAAAAGAGCGTTAAGGGTTATGTGATCAACAAAAACGGTTTTATACAGTTAGGCAGTTCATATGTCGATCAAATCCCCGAAGTCGAAAACAGGCATTTGGACGAAGAGAGCGCAGACCCCGCGTTTAATGATTTCATCATGTCATACCTGAGCAATATTGGCGGTTACTTCAGCCGGAATGCGCAGTCTGAGGTGGTCAAGCTGTCAAAAGGGCCATACGGATATGCCTCCGTTGCGCCGATAGTTGATTCCGATTGGTCGGTCGTCACATTCTATACGGGCAGCTCTCTGTTCAACACCGCCGGCCTCTTGCCCGC
Source organism: Oscillospiraceae bacterium (assembly GCA_009782435.1). Taxonomy (GTDB): domain Bacteria; phylum Bacillota; class Clostridia; order Oscillospirales; family Oscillospiraceae; genus WRJA01. Next base: position 29,319 of record WRJA01000004.1, on the reverse strand, counting down.
CTTATCTGTGCCGGCGGCTGTATTTATTTTATTTATGCTGGCAAATGCCGGTATTACGCGCCGTATTGTCGTCCGGCCGCTCAGCAATCTGACTGACAGTATATCCGAAACATACGACGAGGAGACCGTGATTTTCGGCTGCGACCGTAATGATGAAATAGGCAAGTTGGCGCGGACCATTCGAGAATCGTGGGACCGAATCCGTGAAGCCCACGAACGCACGAGACTCATATTGGACGCAATGCCTTTGGGCTGTGTTCTTCTTGACGCGGATTTTAATTGCATCGAGTGCAATGAGGAGATGATCAAGCTCTTTGACCTTAAAGACAAAACGGAGTATACGGAACGGTTTTATGATTTCTCTCCGGAATATCAGCCCGACGGGCAGCCCTCCGCAGAGAAGGCAAAAAGGCTTGTCGCCGAAGCGATAGAAACCGGCAGTTGCCGAGTGAATTGGATGCATAAATTGCCTGACGGCACGCTCATACCCGCGGAGATATCCCTTGTCCGTGTCAATTTCGGCGACGGCCGTATCGTCACGGAATTTATCCGTGATTTGCGCGAGCAAAACCGTATGACAAAAGACATTGAGCAAAGAGATATTTTACTCAGCGCAGTCAACAGCGCTATCACCTATCTGCTGCAGGCGGAACCGGATGAGTTTGAAAACGCCCTGTGGAGAAGCATGGGCATATTGGCTGCCGCCGTGGACGCGGACCGTGTGCGTTTGTGGAAGAATTTCTCGCTCGACGGGGCTTTGTACTGCACACAGCATTATGAGTGGTCCGAGGGCGCCGAACCTCAGCAAGGCAAGGGAATCACGATCGAAGTGCCTTATGAGACAGATTTGCCGGGCTGGGAAAATAAGCTTAAAAGCGGGCAGTGCATCAACAGTATAGTCAGCGAAATGCCCCCGGAGGAGCAGGTCCGCTTTTCGTCTCAGGGTATTTTATCCATTCTGATCGTTCCGGTGTTTTTACGGGACGAATTTTGGGGCTTCGCCGGATTTAACGACTGTCACAGTGAGAGACTCTTCACAGCAAATGAGGAATCCATTCTGAGATCCGGAAGTCTGCTCATCTCCGGCGCGCTTTTGCGAAACGAAATGACTCAGGAACTTGCCTCGGCCTTGGAAACCGCCCGGGCTGCCAGCCGGGCAAAGAGTACTTTCCTCTCAAACATGAGCCATGAGATAAGAACTCCCATAAATGCCATAGTAGGCATGACGATGATAGGAAAATCAGCGTCCGGCACGGAAAAAAAGGATTATGCCTTCGAAAAAATCGAGGTCGCTTCCTCGCATCTGTTGGGCGTCATAAACGATATTCTCGATATGTCGAAAATAGAAGCGAACAAATTTGAATTATCCGCTGTCGAATTCGACTTCGAGAAGATGCTGCAAAAGGTCGTCAATGTCATCGTGTTCCGTGTAAACGAAAAAAATCAGAAGCTTTCGGTGAAACTCGACCCGAATATCCCTCAAAGACTGATCGGCGACGATCAGAGGCTTGCGCAGGTCATAGCGAATCTGTTGTCCAATTCGGTAAAATTTACGCCGGAGCAAGGATCGATTTCAATTCATTTGAGTTTGCTCGGGGAAGAAAACGGTTTATGTACCGTTAAGATCGAAGTTACGGACACGGGCGTCGGCATAAGCCCCGAGCAGCAAATACGGCTGTTCACATCCTTTGAGCAGGCGGAAAGCAGTACGTCGCGCAAGTTCGGCGGCACAGGTCTCGGCCTTGCCATATCCAAACAGATCGTCGATCTTATGGACGGAGAGATAAGCGTAAAATCCGAACTCGGCATGGGAGCGGTTTTTGTATTTACTTTCAAGATGGAGCGCGCTAAGGACAAACCCGGTCGGCCGCTTCTTTCGGAAAACCTGAAAGACGTCCGTATACTCGTCGCGGACGACGACCCGGAAACACGGGAATACTTCATCGCCATCGCCCGGCAGATGGGTATAGCATGCGATACGGCCGACGGCGGGCAGGAGGCGCTGGACGCCTTGGAACAAAACGAAGAGTACGACATTTGTTTTGTGGACTGGAAAATGCCCGGTATGGACGGCATTGAACTTTCTCACAGAATAAGGGCTTCCGGCGCGAAGGAACCGGTCATCATTATGATTTCCGCTTATGACTGGATATCTGTCGAGCAGAACGCAAAAGCCGCCGGCGTAAACGGATTTTTATCCAAACCTTTGTTCCCGTCGGACGTTATCGAATGCATAGGCAGTTATGTTGCGGAGGATACGGTTTCCTCCGAGGAGGACTCCGGCGATGAAAACACGAAGTCCTTTTCGGGATACCGTATCATCTTGGCCGAAGATGTGGAAATAAACCGGGAGATCGTGCTGTCTCTGCTTGAGCCCACCCTGCTCGAAATAGACTGCGCGGTCAACGGCGTTGAAGCGGTCGGTATCTTCAGCGCCTCGCCGGAGAGTTACGACATGATATTCATGGATATACAAATGCCGGAGATGGACGGGCTTACGGCGACAAGACATATCCGGGCTCTCAAAACTGCGAAGGCCGCGAAAATTCCCATCGTCGCAATGACTGCAAACGTATTCCGGGAGGATATCGATAAATGCTTGGAGGCCGGCATGAACGACCATATCGGAAAACCGATAGATTTTAACGAAATATTGAATAAACTGAATAAATATTTACAGCCGCGGTCCTGAAAGACCGCAAAAAGGTGAGTGACAATGACGGACACGATATTATTTGACTTGGACGGTACTTTACTTCATTTTTCGCAAGAGGCGTTTATCGGCGCTTATTTTGCCGAACTTGAAAAAGTATTCAAAAGATTAGGCTTTGATGCGAAGACGTCGGTCGGCGCAGTGTGGGCGGGCACGAAGGCTATGATGCAAAATGACGGACGCGCGGCGAATACGCAAAGATTTTGGCGGACTTTCGCCGATCGTATGGATATCGCGGATGAAAAGCTCGGCATTGTCGAAGCCGCGTGCGACAGTTTTTACATGAATGAATTTAACAGTGTGAAGTCTGTTATGATACCGAATGACGTCTCAAAACGGCTTGTACGCAATTTAAAAGCAAAAGGTTACGGCACGGTCTTGGCCACGAACCCGTTGTTCCCCGCTTGCGCGGTCGAGACCAGACTTCAGTGGATCGGGCTTGAACCGGATGATTTTCTGCTTGTCACCCACTACTCTAACAGCTCATATTGCAAACCGAATCCGGAATACTTCCGGGAAATACTCACAAAAATCCGGAAAACGCCGGAAAATTGCATTATGGCGGGCAACAGCCCTGCGGAGGATATGAGCGCCGGCGCGCTCGGTATCGAAACCTTTTTGGTGACCGACTGCCTTGAGAATGAGAGCGGAACGGACATTACCGCTTTCCGCCGCGGTTCGCTCGCCGAATTGGAAACATATCTGATGTCACTGCCGGATATCATCAAGTGAGCCTGCATTGACAATGCAGGGCATAAAACAGCGATAGCTTCCCGATACAAAACTCGATCACAAAAGGCCGCAGCTTCATTTCGTGAGCTGCGGTCTTTTGTGTCCCTGCGTCTTTACAAATTCAACATATTATTGTAGTATAATGTAGAAAACTAATCATTAGTTGATGTAAATCGGCAAAAAATTAATCATAAGGAGGATATAATTGATGAAAATTAAGCGAATTGCAGCAGTTATGTTGTCTCTTGCGCTACTGTGCGGCCTTACAGCGGCCTGCGGCGGATCTTCTTCCAAAAACTCCGGCGACGCGGTATACTACTTGAATTTCAAACCCGAGCAGGATAAGGACTGGCAGACTCTGGCCAAACTCTACACCGAGGAGACAGGCGTGAAGGTGGACGTAATAACAGCCGCTTCCGGACAGTATGAGACCACTCTGAAGTCGGAGATGGCCAAAAGCGAAGCCCCCACCTTATTTCAGGTGAACGGTCCTGTGGGGCTCGCTTCCTGGAAGGACTACTGCTATGATCTCTCAGGCAGCAAGCTGTACGGCGAATTGAGCAGTGACGAATTCGTCCTAAAAGACGGCGGCGCCGTCTTGGGCGTCGCTTACGTCATTGAGACCTACGGTATTATCTGCAATAAAGATCTGCTCGGAAAAGCGGGCTATACTACGGACGACATAAAAAACTTCTCCGATCTGAAAGCTGTCGCCGAGGACATCACCTCCCGCTCGGGCGAGCTCGGGTTTTCGGCTTTTACATCGGCGGGAATGGATTCGTCTTCGGACTGGCGCTTTAAAACTCATTTGGCAAGTATGCCCGTCTATTACGAATACAAGGCGGACGGTATAATCTCATCTCCCGCGATCAAGGGCACATATTTGGACAACTATAAAATGATATGGGACCTGTACATCAACAATTCCACCACTTCGCCCAATCTGCTCGGCACCAAGACCGGCGACGACGCCGTTGCCGAATTTATCACGAAAAAGGGCGTGTTTTACCAAAACGGCACCTGGGCTTACGGTGACGTTGCTAAATTGGGCGACGACAATTTGGGCATGCTGCCGATCTATATCGGCGTTACGGGTGAAGAGAGCCAAGGACTGTGCACGGGTACCGAAAACTTCTGGTGCGTGAATAAAAACGCCCCGGAAGAAGCGATAGCGGCCACTCTCGATTTTATGTATTGGTGCGTGACTTCCGACGCGGGAGTCAGCGCCATGTGCAACGACATGGGTTTTGTCATACCTTTCAAAAGCAATCTCCCGGCGTCGAATCCGCTGGTGAATATAGCAAACGGCTACGTGGCCGGAGGTTATGTCCCCGTTTCCTGGGCCTTCACGACCATGCCGTCCGAAGCATGGAAGAACGACCTCGGCTCCGCTTTAACGTCGTACGCGGCGGGCACGGGCGATTGGGACTCCGTTAAAGCAGCTTTTACAGACGGCTGGGCGAAAGAGTACAACTTGGTGAACAATTAATCACAGGTACCGGCCCGCGCGCCGGTTTCCGCTTTGCTTAAATTTAAAATGTGAAAGGAGGACATCTTATGGAGAACGCTTTAAGACGGTATTTCCCGCTGTTTATACTGCCGACGGCGATCGCCTTTGTCATCGGGTTTGTCGGACCGTTTATCATGGGACTGTGGCTTTCGTTTTGTGAATTCACCACCGTGCAAAACGCCACTTTCGTGGGCTTTCAAAACTATTTTAAGGCATTTGCCGACGAAACCTTTCTCTATTCTCTCGGGTTTACCGGCCTTTTTGCCGTCACCGGCCTTATAATCGTCAATGTGGCCGCTTTCGCTTTGGCGGCGATGCTTACAAAAAAACTGAAAGGCACCAATATTTTCCGAACGATCTTTTTCATGCCGAACCTTATCGGCGGCATAGTGTTGGGTTATATATGGCAGCTTATCATAAACGGAGTCCTCGCCCGTTTTGACGCCGCTCTCAATCTGCACGCGAAGTACGGTTTCTGGGGTCTCATAATCCTGACGTGCTGGCAGCAGATCGGCTATATGATGATCATCTATATCGCGGGACTGCAAACCATTCCGGGTGATCTGAACGAGGCCGCCGACATCGACGGAGCCACCGGCCGGCAGCGGTTGCTGCGCGTAACGATCCCCATGATGATGCCGTCGATCACCATTTGCACTTTTCTCACGATCACCAACGGCTTCAAGCTTTTCGACCAAAACCTTGCCCTCACCGCGGGCGAACCCGCTCACGCCACCGAAATGCTGGCCTTGAATATTTTCAACACTTTCTACAGCCGCGTCGGTTTTGAAGGCGTCGGGCAGGCAAAGGCGGTTTTGTTCTTCATACTTGTCGTGGCAATAGGGCTGTTTCAGCTGCGCGCGACGCGCGGCAGGGAGGTGCAGCAATGAGCAAAACGAAAAAAACAAGACGGACAGTCGCTTCTGTAATACTTGCCGTCTGCGCCGTTATTTACGTTGCCCCTCTCTTTATCATTCTGTTCAACTCATTCAAGCAAAAAACATATATAAGCATGGAGCCCTTCCGCCTGCCGGGCAAAGAGACTTGGGCGGGTCTTGAAAACTATCTTTCGGGAATTGACGATTACGGCCTTTTGTCCGGCGTGGGCTGGACGCTTATGATAACGATAGGCTCTATGATCGCGATACTGATCTTCTGCTCCATGTTCGCTTGGTTCATTACGAGAGTAAAAGCCGCGTATACAAAAGTCCTGTACATCCTGTGCGTTTTCTCAATGGTGGTCCCTTTCCAGATGGTCATGTTCACACTGTCCAAGACAGCCGATACGCTGAAGCTGAACACTCCGTGGGGGATAATAATCGTATATTTGGGCTTCGGCGCCGGACTTGCGGTATTTATGTTCTGCGGCTTTGTCAAGGGCATTCCGCTTGAGGTCGAGGAAGCCGCGACGATAGACGGCTGCAGTCCGCCGGGCGTGTTTTTCAGGGTTGTACTCCCGATCATGCAGCCGACGTACATCTCGGTAGGCATACTCGAGACCATGTGGATATGGAACGACTTCTTGCTGCCCTATCTCGTTCTTGACCAAAGGAAATACAAGACGATCTCCATGATCATACAGGGCATGAAGGGCAGCTACGGCCGGGTGGATATGGGCGCCATAATGGCCTGCTTGGTGTTGGCGGTCATACCGATGATAATATTATATCTGTCCGCGCAGAAATACATCATCGAAGGCGTAGCCGCAGGCGCTGTAAAAGGATGAGATGATACGCCCGGGACTTGAATTCTTCATAAGGAAAGGATGTAATTATGGCCGGTATTTCGATCAGACATGTTTATAAAATATATCCGGATGACGTTACGGCGGTCACGGATTGCAATTTGGAGATAGCTGACAAGGAATTTGTTGTTTTGGTGGGACCTTCAGGCTGCGGTAAATCGACAACTCTCAGGATGATCGCCGGTCTGGAAGAAATTTCCAAGGGAGAGCTCTACATCGGAGACAGGCTTGTCAACGATGTGCCGCCCAAAGATCGCGACATTGCCATGGTTTTCCAAAGCTATGCGCTGTATCCCCATATGACGGTGTACAAGAACATGGCTTTTGCCCTTGACCTGCGCAAAACGCCGAAAGACGAGATCGACGTTCGTGTCCGCGGGGCGGCTAAGGTGCTCGACATTGAACACCTTCTCGAACGAAAGCCCAAAGCGCTATCCGGCGGTCAAAGACAGCGCGTCGCTCTGGGCCGGGCCATGGTCCGCAATCCCGCTGTGTTCCTGTTGGACGAACCGCTTTCAAACCTCGACGCGAAACTGCGCGCTTCCATGCGCACGGAGCTGATCAAACTGCACAAACAACTCGGGACCACATTTGTCTATGTTACCCACGATCAGACGGAGGCCATGACCATGGGCGACCGCATCGTGGTTATGAGCGGCGGCGTTGTGCAGCAGGTGGATACTCCGCAAAAACTGTATGAAGCTCCGTGCAATACCTTTGTGGCGAGTTTTATAGGCAGCCCGCAGATGAATTTCTTATCTGCCGTTTTGCACTCGGATAACAACGGTTATTATCTGGAGATAAACAATAATCGCCTGTACATACCGGCGGAAAAAATCGATAAGGACGAAAAAATCAAAGCCTATGTCGGACGCAGAGTTAAGCTCGGGATACGGCCCGAGGACATATACGACGACGAGGCCTTCGTTAAGGCCAACGCCGCTTCCTCTGTCGGCGTAACGGTCGACGTCAGCGAAATGATGGGAGCGGAGGTGTATCTCTATTTAAAATACGGAGAATCCCTGCTTACCGCACGCGTCGCTCCGACGACAAGTTCAAAAGCAGGCGCCGAGATCAAGGTCGCCGTCGATATGAACAGGATACATCTCTTCGACGCAGATAACGAAGAGGCGATACTGAATTAACAGCCCGGACAGAAAAAAAGAAGATCGCGGGCTGCTTCGGGACGCGCCGCGAAAAAAAGGCGTTCGCCGCTTTGCGGAGGTATTGACAAGGGATTTTTGGGACCTTATCAAGCTGAATTTGTTTTTTTGCGCGTGCGTGATTCCGTCAGCAGCAGCTTTTATCGCCGGTATTTACGGATTTTTGCCGGGGTTTATGTTCCTGTTATCTCTCGCAGCCGCGTTTCCCGCGGGCGGAGCGTACAGCGCGCTTTTATTCTGCGTCGCTAAGATGCTTCGCGACGCTCCGGGTTATATTTGGTTCGACTTTAAACGCAAGTTCAAAGAAAATGTTAAACAAGCGGCGCCGCTCGGTATTATTTATGCCGCGTTTGTTTATACAGAGATCTTTCTCTTGGGGTCTTTGCTTTACGGCGGCGCCGATTTCGGCGCGGGCGGCGTCGTTTTGGTACTCGCTCCCGGTATCGTTTCAGGCATTGTCGCGCCGTATATTTTTCTTATGGTCGCCCATATTGACCTCAAAACTTCACAGATCATCAAAAACAGCGTTCTGATATCTTTTTCGAATTTGATCCGCAGCTTTGCCGGTATGCTGGCGGGAGGCGCAATTTGGGTCGTCTTTTTTCTGTTTTTGCCGGTTTCATTGGTGTTCGCCCCGGTATTTTTTATTTTCGGTTTTTCCCTGTCCGGGCTGCTTTGCCTGATGTGGATATGGCCGCCGGTAAACGAACGGTTTTCCATTGAAAAAACATTGAACGATTTATAAACGGAACACCGCCCGACTCGGCCCCCGATTGCTTTCCGGTGAGCGAGCGGTGTTTTGAATCCGGGCGGAAAACGCCGAGAAAAAGCTCGAAATGCCATGTATTCAGGCTTTCGAGCTTTTATTTTTTTGGATTGCGCGCCTTCTGTCGATCCGATAATCAATAATGTTTGAAAAGACAGTGTACGCTCCTGAGCGGAGCATAGCATAGCATAGGGGGCAATTTCTGATCGCTTATTGTTATGTCGGCGTTGCTTCGAGGGCAAACGCCTCATATGATTGACAAATAATACTCCCGATAATTGAAATCCTTAGATTAGTTATGATATTATTAGCCTTGAGGTTTCGTAATGCATGCTGATTATTATTGCAGAGAATGCACGAAATATTTACACATAATATCAAAAATGAGTAATCCGGCAGAAAACAGCATTACAATATATGAAGCGTTACAACATATAAAAAACGGGAAATATGTAATGCCCGCATTTCAAAGACAATTCGTTTGGAGTATGGAACAAATTGCTGCTTTTTTATGAGGATTTTATTATGCAGACAGTGTACGTATTACAGGGGGAACATTAATGAGACAGTACAGCATAGAGGAAATTAAAACAGCGATAATTCCGATTTCCCGAAAATACAACGTTAATCGCATAGCAATATTCGGTTCTTTTGCAAGGGGCGAAGCCGGAAAAAAGAGCGATATTGATTTGCATTTGATTGATACCGATGAACAATGGGGTTATTTCAAGCTGTTAAGCTTTCAACAAGACTTAGAAGCTTGTTTAGGTGTAAAAGTTGACGTTCTGACTACCGGAGCAATGGACAACGAGGTGCTTGAAAGGGTGAGACGTGACGAGGTGATGATTTATGAACAATAAAGACAGGGATACTTATATCCTCAGAAAGATAATCAAGTATTGTACTGAAGCGGATGCAACTATCCGATTATTTGGAGATTCCGTCGAAAAACTGAGAACCGACGGCATCTACAGGAATGCGACGGCAATGTGTGTGCTGCAAATCGGTGAACTCGTCGGGCATTTATCTGAAGAAATTGTCGGGAGATATTCCGAAATGCCTTGGAAACAAATAAGAGCCATGCGAAATATAGCCGCGCACGGATATGAGGAGTTTGATATTGATATACTGTGGCAAACACTGAAAGCGGACCTCCCGGCTTTACGCGAGTATTGCGAGGAAATCGTTGCAGTTGAAAGCAGTTGAAAACATGCAACACCGTTACGCGCGTCTCGCTTTCCGTATTTACCGAAGTGCCGGGGCTTATTATTTTTTCTTTTCCGCTCGGGTCTTTATCAGTTCCGCCGCAACGGAGATAGCGATCTCGCCGGGAGCGGAACCGCCGAGCGGAAGCCCGACGGGACACCGCACCGCCGCTAATTCTTCTCTTGAGCATCCGTCTTTCTCCAAGCGGCGGTAAATCAAATCCCGCTTGGTTTTGCTGCCTATCATTCCGATATAACAAGCGGGAGTTTTGAGCGCCCATTCAAGGCAAACAAGATCGAAATCATGCCCTCGCGTGACTATGAGGATATAATCGTCCGGGGTAATTTTCAAGTCCGGGATGCTGTTGAAGGAATCGAGCGGTATTACACGGGAATGCGGGAAACGATCGGCATTTGCGAATTTCGGGTGTTCATCGAGAACAGCGGTGTCAAAGCCCGCGATTTCGGCGGCCCGCGCCGTCGCGAGAGCCACATGGCCGCCGCCGAAGATATATAAGACGCCGTCCGAAACGATACGCTCCGAATAAATATCGGGGCATCCGGGTTCGGCATGCGTTCCGGCTCCTGCGGCGACACCCGCAAGGATTTTTTTTACGCTTTCATCCGGCGGCGATGATGAAACGACGGTACCGTCATCTTTCACACAGAAAAATATCTCGGGTCTTTCTTCCGCCGTCATGACGAAAACGGCTTCTCGGCGATCGTTTATCGCATCGGTTACAGCGCGGAAAACAGGCAGATCGGAAATTTTTGCCCTGCCGAGAATGATGCGTTCTTTTCCCCCGCAAACGGCGTCCGGGCCTTGGTCCAGATCAAAATCCATTATGGCCGGGCCGCCGCCGGTCGGCATTGATATAGCGCGGTTTATGACCGCTTTTTCCGCCGCGCCGCCGCCGATGGTGGCGATTATGCTCCCGTCGGATTTTATCAGCATTTTCGCGCCGCTCTTTCTCGGTGTAGAGCCGGCGCTGCCGGCGACGGCGGCAAGAACAAATTCTTCCCCGCCCTCAAGCAGCGCTTTTGCCTGTTGAAATACTTTTTCCATGACGGAGAGTTCGGTATCAGCCGCCAACCAGAACAGGGCACAGATGCAATGTGCCGTTCTCGGTAAGCAAGCTGTCGAGCGATACCGGTTTCCCGTTAAAAAGCGGGTACAAAAGATCTGTGTTTTCGGGAGTCAGGGACACTCCGCACCGGTTTTGGCATACGGAAATAAGGTCACGGACGGAAGAACCGTCCGCGACATTATAATCTCCGCTGATAAGACCGGGGGAAAACTCGCTGACCACAAATTTTACATGGATCGTCAGCATGTTAAGCTCCGTATATATCCGCTGTTACCTTTTCCATTCCGCCGAGTCCCTCAAGAGCGGATTTGGAAGGAGTCATCGTTTTCGGATCCCAATCCATGGCCTTGAAGAAGTTGTCGGCAAGAGTTTCGTTATCGATCGATATGCCCTCGTGCGGGCCGGCCTTCATTGCCGGCTTACCTATGATACGCCCCGCTATCGTATTGTCCTCTCGCTTCATACCCTCGCGCAGGTTAAACGCGTGGCGCATGGTAAACGAACGCAAACCGAGCTTTTTGCCTTTCTCTCCGTCATAGTCGAAACCGGTAACGGCAGTTAAGAATTTCGTCTTCAATCCCGGCGGCATACCGACGTCTGACAAGAGACAAAAGCCCCCCATATTCGTGATCTCGGCCTCGACAACTCCGGCGATATCACGTTGCGCGGCTTCCGGGTCTCCGAAATTGTACTTGACCTCGGGCGGAAGCCCGGCGTTGACAGTGAAGCCCTGCCCGCCTTTGGTATGTCTGCCCGGAGTCGGATCATACTGATATGTTCGCGCGAGACCGGGGGCGCGGCGCGGGTCATGCTGCGGCGCCTCGATACCGCCGGCGTCCGTCAGATATTCAAAGCCACGCTTATAGTGTTCCGCCGCGGCGCGTGAGCCGAGCGCAAGCACTTTGCCCATTTCCGTGCTCCCTTTGCAGACCGCCTCCGTCATTTTTGCGATCGCGTCGGTGTTGCCCCACTTAAGGTCGATACCGCCGGTCTCCTCAAGTGAAAACAGCCCGTTGCTGTAGCATTCCATGGCCCATGTAACGGTCCCTCCCGTTGAGATCGTGTCAAAACCGTATTCGTTGCACAGATGATTGCACCAATTAACGACCTCAGGGTCGCCGGCTCCCATTCCGGCGCCGAACATAACGGCAGTTTCATATTCAGGGCGTCCCGTCTCACTCAGCGGGAACTTGCCGTCTTTTATTTCGTAGATCGCGCCGCAGCCGAGCGAACATGTATTGCAGATATACCTTTTCTTTTTATAACGTTTATCCATCTCCTGCGCGGACGGCGCCTCGATCTCCGCTTCGGTGAGTTCGGCGGGTGTTCCGGCCCAGTTTTTAACGCTCGCGTCGCCGCTCAGCACGGAACCCGCGTACAGTCCGCCGGTGCCGTGGTTGCTGAAGAGCTTTACTATGGAATCGGCTATCGGCCCGTTCTTCTCCCAGTCAGCGATTTCTTTATTGAGCGCGATCACTTCATCTTTGTTCTTTACTTCGATCTTAGCGCTGCCCCGGCATACGAGAGCTTTAAGGTTTTTGCTGCCCATGACGGCGCCGGAACCGCCGCGCCCGGCCGCGCGATGAGAGTCGTTCATGACTGCCGCCATTTTTGACTTGCGCTCACCGGCAGGTCCTATCAGCGCGATGCCGACCTTATCGTCTTTAAGTTCATCTTTTATCGCGCGTTCGGTCTCTTCTGTCGTCTTGCCCCACAGATACGACGCGTCTCGGAAATTGATTTTGCCGTCGTCAATGAAAATGTATACGGGGGTTTTCGAAACGCCTTTGACAAATACGGCGTCAAAGCCCGATCTGCGGACAGCGAGTCCGAAACTGCCGCCGCTGTTCGAGTCGTTCCACATATTTGTGACAGGCGACTTGCTGACCACTGTATAACGGCCGCCCATAAGAGGACCGGTACCGTTTGACGGCGCTGAGATGAATCCGATCATGCTGCCCGGCGCGTCCCAAGGCGTGTGAGCCGGCATTTCGTCGTAGAGTATCTTGGCGCCGAGCGACGGACCGCCAACGAAATTTTTGAGCACATCCTCTTCGAATTGCCGGATATCGTACTGCCGGGCGGCAAGGTCGATAATGACATATTTACCGATATAGCCGTAAAAGTTACTCTTTTCCATGTGGCCCTCCGAACAAAATTATTTTTATGCATTATATCGCAGTATGGCTGAATTGACAAGAAATTAAAATACAAAACGCTTAGATCCTGCCGACCGTCCTTGCGGCGTTGAAGCCCGCCATGTTGGCAGCCTGAAGATTTTTTGCCGTCACGCAATCACCGATTTGAAAGAATTCCGGCGCGCAGTCGTAAAACGCGGCGGCCTCCTCGAACAGAGGTTTCATGCCTGCGGCGCAGACGACGGTGTCGGCTTCGTAAAAGATTTCACCGAGCGGGTTTTCGGCGCGCACGCCTTTTTTTGTCACTTCCAGCGCCCTTGTATTGCAGTCAACGGTGACTCCGCAGCTTTTCATCTCGACCTCAACGGCGCTTTGCTGCGCTTGGTTGCCGCCGCTGTTCATTTCGGGAAGCATCTCTATCACTTTGGCCGCCTTGCCGAGACCGGACAGATATATGCTGAGTTCCGTGCCGACAAGTCCGCCCCCGAGTATCAGGATATTTTTACCGGCTTTATCCGGATTTGCGTAAGCGTATTCGGCGCTCATAACGTTCTCGCCGTCAATGCCGGGGATATTAGGTTTAACGGGCCGCGCCCCGAGGGCGACGATGATCGCGTCCGGACCTGCGGCCTTTGCGTATTCGGGAGTGACCGTCACGTTTTTTCTTATCTCCGCGCCCGCCCTTACAAGCAGAAGCTCCTGCCTGTCCATATACAAAGAAAGTCTCTTTTTGAACGGGACCTTGTCCTCGCATCGCAAAATACCGCCGAGCTTATCTGTTTTTTCACAGAGTATGACGCTGTGACCGCGCCGAGCGCAGGTAAGAGCCGCCTGCATTCCGGCTATACCGCCGCCGACGACAAGGACGCGTTTTAAAATTTTCGGCGGCGCGTCGTTTTTCAGATCGAATTCAAAGCCCAATTCGGGATTTATCGAACAGGCCCTCTGCCGGTATCGCAGCCCGTAGCTGTTGCACATATTGCAGCGCAGGCAGAGATTTATTTCATCTTCCTTGCCGAGCCTTGCCTTGAGCGGCATATCGGGATCCGCCAGCGACTGATGGCCTATCTGCACAACGTCGGCCTTGCCGGTCGCGATGATCTCCTCGAGCATTTCCGGCTCGCAGAGACCTCCGACACAGGAAACGGGCGTACTCACATATTTTTTGACCTCGGCAGCCAAATGCACGTTGACCCCGTCCGGGACAAACATGGGAGGATGAGTGTGGACATTGGCTTCCGGTTTTTCATGGTCGCCGCAGGAAACATTTATAAGATCGACCTTGCCGTCAAGCAGCTTTGCGACCTCTATGCCGGTGTCCAAACCGTAACCGTCCGGAAGATATTCGCTCGCGCTCATGCGAAATTCGATAACGAAGCCCGGTCCGCAGCGTTTCCGTATCTCTTCCGCTATGCCGAGAGGGAGCCGCATGCGGTTTTCAATGCTCCCGCCCCAGCGGTCTTTCCTGCGGTTCCAGCGCGGGGAAATAAACTGCGACACGCCCCAGCCGTGTCCTCCGTGTATCATGACCGAGCCGCAGCCGCATCTCTGCGAGAATGCCGCGGCCTTGGCGAACATATCGATCATGTGATAAATATCCTCTTCCGACATTTCATGTATGCGGCGCATCCCGTCCTCGGAGCGGTAAACGTCTCCGCCGTCGCTGTTGATCTTGTGCTCATCGGGTATAAGAGCCTCCGACGGACCCATAAGTTTTCCGCCCTGTTCATAAATATAGTGGGAAAACACGCCGCAGTGCTGCAGCTCAACGGACGGGACCGCGCCGTGACGTTCGATTGCGCGCGTATAGGCGGCAAAGCGGGAATAGGCCAACGGATTGTCAAGCCGGAACTGATGCGGGTGCGCGAGGCCGGTTTCGGAATCGACGCAGCACTCTCCTATGGTCACCTGAGCGAATCCGCCTATGGCTTTGCGCTCAAAAAAGGCTATGCCCTCGGGAGTGGGCGCGCGGTCGCTCGTCAGATGATGGAATCCGTTCGGCGCCGCGAAAATGCGGTTTTTATAATATACATTGCCCAGTTTGATCGGAGAAAACAAACGAGGATATTTAAGATTGTACATGGCTGTCCGGCAGATACTGAGCCGCCGCCTCCTTTTTAATTACTGTGCGCCGATTTATCCCCGGCGTATTTTTATATGCAGCATGAGCGGTCGTAAGCCGAATATGAGGCGTGCATAATATTTTTTATCTCTGAGCAATCGCCTATGTAATACACATCCGGTATTAGCTCGAAGAACCTGTTTTTCATTTCAATGTTCGGCTTCATCCCGAAAGCCTCCACAACAAAATCCGCTTCCAAGGTTTCGATTTTCCAGTTTTTGTCTTCCGTTTCGACCCCGTTTTTGCCTATGCTTCTGACCAAACGGCCGCCGAGCATCTTCACATTATGCTCTTCCAACAGATGCAGCAGCACATTGCGGGTCAAAGGATGCGTTCCGGTCGCGAAGTCCGCTTCGGGTATCATGTCAGTTATCGTGACCTCATTGCCTTCCATTGCCAGCGCCAAAGCGCTCTCGCAGCCGGAGAGGCCGCCGCCGCAGACTACGATCTTTCCTTTCGGTTTTTTGCGGCCGGAATCCGTATCGAGCACGTTGAATACGTTTTCCCCGTCGATTCCGGGGATGGGAGGCCTCAGGGGGACCCCTCCCGTCGCGACCAAAATGACGTCAGGATTCTCCGCCATGACCGTTTCGGCGTCCGCTTCCGTATTCAGGCGGATATCGGCGCCGCAAGCCGTTGTTTCGCGTCTGAGCCATTCGGTAAAACTGAGCATATCGTCTTTAAACGGCAGTTTGTTTATGTCGTCCAAGAGCCCGCCCAGCTTATCGTTTTTTTCAAACAGCACGACTTTATGCCCTTTTTCAGTAAGAGTGCGGGCGGCCTGAGTGCCGGCAACTCCGCCGCCGACCACCACAACTTTTTTCGAAACGCGCGCGGGCCACGGTTTGGCGTATCTGAAAGGACGGGCGAGGGAGGGATTGACGGCGCATCTCAGACGTATGCCGTAGGCGCCCGAACAGCCCCAGCAGCGCAGGCAGGGGCGAACCGTCTCGGGCTTCCCTCTGTAGGACTTATTGAGCAGATCGGGGTCGCACAAGAGGCCCCGGGCCATGGCGACCATGTCCGAACTGCCCTCGTCGATTATACGGTCGGCCATCTCCGCCGACATGATACCGCCCACGACGCTTACCGGGATGTGAATGTCTTTGCATTCCTTAACGGCCCGAGCGAAAGGAACATTCGCGCCTTTCGGGCGGAAATACGGAGGCATGGAGTAGTATTGGCCTTCCGTCGCAACTATGATGCCCGCGGAAACGTTCACAAGGTCGATATAGGTTTGCGCCTTCTTCAGAAATTCGACCACTTCTTCTATTCGCATACCGCCCGGAACTATTTCGTCGCCGCTGATACGCAATTCAACGATAAAGTCCCGGCCCACGGTTTCTCTGACTGCTTTCAGCAGCATGAGAGGGAAGCGGCAGCGGTTCTCAAAGCTGCCGCCGTAAATATCCGTTCTGTGATTGGCCAAAGGGGATAAGAACTGAGCGAACAGATTGCCGTGCGCCCCGTGAATCAAAACGCCGTCAAAGCCGCAGCGTTTAAGACGAGCGGCGCAGTCCGTGTATGCGCCGATCACCTGCTCGATATCGTGTTGGTCCATTTCTTTTATGTAAGGGTTTTTACCTTCGATCGGAAAATTGGACGGCGCCAGCGCGAGAGGGTTTTTGTTAAGAACCTGAGATGCGCCGCGTCCGGCATGCACCAGTTCGACGCTGAGTTTCGCTCCGTGGCGGTGGGCGGCTTCGGCAAGCAGCACAAGGCCCGCTATCTTATTTTCGTCCGTAACGTCCAATTCCTGCGGATAATCCACGGCGGCATCGTGATCCACGGGCGTTGCGCCTATATGTATGAGCGCGACTCCCGACAAAGCCTGCTCTTCAACGAAGTCTGCGAATTCCGGAAGCACGTCCCCTGAGGGACTGACCAATTTGCTGACGAGCGGGGAGAATTCCACGCGGTTTTTGAGCTCGGTATGCCCCACCTTCAGCGGTGTGAATAAGTGTTTATACGGGTGAAAAGTCGCCATATCAATTCCTCACATCCTGTTTTCACAAACGCCCGACATTCAGCGCAAGGCTGTGGGCAACATCGGTGGCGTCGGCTATGTTTTTAGGCGTTACGCAATCGCCCGGCATGTAAAACAAAGGCGCGGCGAAAGAGAGCGCGAGCGCCTCCTCTCGTAAAGGAGCCATGCCGGTCGCGTAAATCACGGTGTCGGCCTCATATAAACGCTCGCCTGAGGCATTGCGGCAGAAAACGCCTTTTTCCGAGATTTTATAAGCCGCCGTGCTGAGTAAAACAGCAATGCCGCGGCGTTCCAATTCCACCTGCAGACCTTGCATATGGAGTATATTGCCGCCGTCGCTGATTTGATCCGTCATTTCGATCACGGTCACGTTTTTGCCCGATCCGGACAGATAGACGGCAAGCTCGAGCCCGACGAGTCCCGCGCCGAGGATCACCGCCGTCTTTCCGACTTTTTCGGGGTGCATGTACGCGCTTTCGGCGCCGAGAACGGAAGCGCCGTCGATTCCGGGAATCGGAGGTATCGTCGCCCGCGCGCCCAAAGCCGCGAAAATCACATCCGCATTTATTTTTTCCGCCAATTCCGGCGTGACCTCGGTGTTAAGGCGAAGCTCAATGCCGCTTCGCTTGATTTTTTGAATCTGCGTTTCAATGTACTGCTCGGTTTTTTTCTTAAACGGAACGTTCCTCTCGCAGCGTATCGCTCCGCCGAGTTCGCCGCTTTTTTCGCATAATATCACCGTGTGGCCGCTTTCGGCGCAGGTGAGGGCGGCTTGCATACCCGCGATCCCTCCTCCCGCCACCAAGACTTTTTTTCTTTTGCCCGTTTGGCGGGAAGCGAATCTCGATTCGATCTCCCGCCCGCTCTCGGGGTTCACGGCGCAATGCTTGACGCCCAAGCGCATCTGCGTGGAAAAACAATGCAGACAGCGCAGGCACGGCATTATCTCCTCTGTTTTCCCGGAGCGTATTTTGTTAGGCAGATCGGGGTCGGCGATGAGGCTTCTTGCCAACTCCACAACATCGGCTTGTCCGGAGGCGATGATCTCTTCCATCATATCCGGCTCGCCGATAGCGCCTATGGCCGCCACGGGCGTTTTCACATGCTTTTTTACTTCAGCCGCGAACCGGACGTTGCAGCCTTCGCCTTCAAACACGGAGGGGTGGGTCCGGGTAAAGGCCTCCTTGATCTCATGGCTCCCGACCGATACCTGAATCAGGTCGACGTGTTCCTCAAGCTGCCGGGCGAAGGCAATACCTTCTTCAATGCCGTATCCGCCGTCATAACATTCGGAGCCGCTGATGCGGACCTCGATCGGCATTTTCGGGCCTATCGCCTTGCGCACGGCGTCACATACGGCAACCGTGAACCTCGCGCGGTTTTCTATATCGGGACCGCCCCATTTGTCTTTTCGTTTGTTTATTTGCGGCGATAAAAACTGCTGCAGCAGCCATCCGTGACCGGCGTGTATCAATATCATTTCAAACCCGCAGTATTTGGCTGTCTCAGCGGCTTTTGCGTACTTGGCGATAGTGTGCTCGATCAGTTCTTCCGGCATTTCCCGCACAAGCCTGCCTTCAAGAGTCGTCTCCACCGGCCCGTAAGCGTCGCCCCTCGATTCCCCGCCGAAGATACGCAGATCGCGGTTTGCATACATGCCCGCGTGCTGAAGCTCCGCCGTCGGCACGGCGCCGTAGCGGTGTATCGCATACGCTATCTTCCCGAGAGGAATGACGGCTTGCGGATTGTCGATACAAACGTGGTGCGGCCCGCCCCTGCCGATCTCCGTATCGGTAACAAGTTCGCCAGACGAGACGGAGGCCGCCCCGCCCATTGCTTTCCTGCTGTAATAAAGTACCGCCTCCGGGGGGAAAACACTGTCATAAGTCATGTTGCGGTATCCGGTGGGCGCGGCGAAGATCCTGTTGCGGAACAGTACCCCTCTGAGCTGAAGCGGCTCAAACAGACGCGGATACGGGAATTTATTCATAATAATGAAGCCTCCGGAATATAAAAATAAAAATTGATGCTTTATGTTTTACATAATAATATTCGGCAGCCAGGTAGCGATTCCCGGAAACACCGCCATCAAAACGCCCATGGCTACATAGGCCAGCATAAAGGGGACCGAGCCCCTGAACACCGCCGCCAAATCGACCCGGCATGTGCCGGATACAAGATAGCAGGCCATGCCGACCGGCGGCGTAACGGCGCCGAGCCCGACTATGACGACCAAATAACAGCCGAACCACAGCGAATTGAAGCCGACCGCCTGAACGACAGGCAAAAATATCGGCGTTGTTATAAGGATCAGCGGAACGCCGTCGATGAAACAGCCGAGCACCAAATAAATGACCGTGAGTATTATGATCACCGGAACGGCGGTCAATCCGAGTTCGTTCACAAATCCCCCGAGCATGTTGGGGATACGGGTTATCGTGAAAAACTTACCGAAGCAATAAGCGCCGGACAGCATGCAATATATCATGCCGCTCGTGACAACGGTGTTCAGGAGCGCTTTTTTCAACACATTGAAGGTAAAGCGCCGGAAAATGATCGAGACGATCAGCATCCCGCCGAAGCCGACCGCGCCGGCTTCCGTGGGAGTGAACCATCCCGCGAACATCCCGCCCATTGCGACGGCAAATACAAGGATGATCTCAACAAATCCTCCGCTGCGGATCGCTTTCAGCTTTTCTTTAAAAGGGGCGTTTTTTTCCTTCTCCGGCGCTATACCGGGGGTTATGACGCACCATATCCTGATAGTTATTATAAAGAGAATCATGAGGACGACGCCGGTAACGATGCCGCCCATAAACAGTTTGCCGATGGATTCTTCCGCCACTATCCCGTATGTTATGAGATGGAGACTGGGCGGTATCAGGCTCGCGAGACAGGCGCCCGCGGCTATGCAGCCGGTGGAAAGCCGGTCGCCGTAATTGTAGCGTTTCATCTGCGGGTAGGCGACGCGGGACATCATGGCGCAGGTGGCCGCGACCGAACCGCAAATGGCGCCGAAAACAGCGCACACCACCTGGCTTGCGCTGGCGAGCCCCGCTTTCCTGTGACCTATGAGCTTTTGGAAACAGTCGAACAGATCGGCCCCGATCCGCGATTCGGTCGCCAATTCCCCCATAAGTATAAACATGGGCGCGACGCAGGTTATGTAGTTTGTGAAGCTGATAAGTACACTGTCACTGAGCATGATCAGGGCTGACATGGGGGTCCGCAGCAAAAACATCGAGCCTATCACGCCGCAGGCCATCATGCAGATCGTAACGGGCACCCCGATAAATATCATGATCAGAAACGCGATAATGACGATAATTCCGACCTCCAGATTTAAGGGCATAACCGCAGCGCTCCTTTCAATTCAAAGTCAACCGGTGTCATATATCTCTCGGGCCGTCTTCCCCGGCCGGCCCCCCCGCGTCCTCTTTGGCGGGCGCTTTGCCGATCACGGCCGATACGGCGGCGCAGAACTGATAAAAAAACACCAACGCGCCCATGGCAAAGGCAAACGTCAGTACAATGAAGATATAGTGATAAGGAAATCTGAACGCGTCCGTAACTCTGTTCAAGGCTATGGCTTCCGGGATGTTTTGCAGGAAAAGATAAGTGATCACAGCGAACACAACTGTGGAAACGAATTTTCCCAACGCGATAAATACCGCCCTTCCCCGCCCCGGGAATTTGTCTATCACCAAGGTCACGCAGATGTGGCGCTCGTCAAAACCCGAGCGGCACATAACGACGCCGGCGCAGAGCAGCATGCCGTATTGGATTATCTCTATGGCGCCTCTTACCGGTCTGTTGAAGATCGCGCGGCCGAGGATATTGGTGAGCACTATTATGACGATGATGAAGAATAGAAGAGCGCTGATAAAGGTGAATGCCGAGGTGACCCGGTCGATCGCTTTCCTTATTTTAGTCATAATGCCCTTTCCCTTCTGAATAAGGCGGCCTGTGAGGGCCGCCTTATTTCCGGTTTGGAAACTTGTTTTATTTTTGCTTTGTCAAGATCGGTCACTTCACGGCGCGCGCTCTCAGCCATTCCAGAGCGCCGGTCCCGTCATGTCCGGCCGCGTCGAGCTCGGCGGCCTTTCTCAAAAGTTCGGTCTGCGCGGCTTCCACGAAAGGCGCAGTGTCGGCGACCTGAAGGAATTCAAAGTCCGGATTTATCTCTTTGCAGAAATTCATCGTCACTTCCGTTGAGGTATAGGCAAATTGTATGCCGATCTCAAACATTTCGACGCAGATCTCGTCAATGGCTTTTTGGAGTTCGGCGTCCATGGAATTATACAGGTCTCTGCTCATGGCAAAAACCGAGTCGCCGCAGCACATGGTGAAAAGCGTATAGTAGGAGGATATTTCCGCCAGTCTGAAAGCCTGAAGCGAGCCGACGCTGGTGTGCACGCCGTCTATGACCGAAAGCCTGAGGGATTCATAGACCTCGCCCATGGGCAGCGTAACGCAGCTCACGCCCATAGATTCATACCAGGGGATGAAGTTGGTGGTCGTGCGGACCGTCATGCCCTTGACGTCGTCTATCGTTGTTACCGGTTTGTTGGCGGTGAGTATGCCGAAATCACCGAAAGCGAACCGTGCGATAATAACGAAGGGGTCAAGCGCAGGCTCCGGGAACGCTTTTGCATAGTCCTGCAGGACGCGGGAAAAGCCTTCGAAGCCGCCGAGATTGAGGCCGGGCGTGCCGTACAGTTCGGTATAAGGATAGGTGCCGGGATAGAAGGTCAAAACGTCATAGCCGATGTCGACCAAGCCGCTTTTCACGCCGTCGAGGGTGTTGCCCATCCCCGACAGGGAATTGCTGTAATACACGTCAAGTTTGATCCGGTTCCCCGTTTTTTGATCCAGCAGATCTTGGAGCGGCGTGACAAAATGTTCGTCCAAAAGGCTGCCCTGCGGATCGTTTATGGACAGGGACAAGGTGTAGACTTCGCCGGACGAGGCCGGAGCCGAGCCGCCGCCCGTTGTGCCGCCGCCCGTGTTGCCGCCGCTCGTTGTGCCGCCGCCTGTGCTGCCGCCGCCCGTTGTGCCGCCGCCCGTGTTGCCGCCGCTCGTTGTGCCGCCGCATGCGCACAACGCGATCAGCATAATGACAGCAAGCACCATGCTCAAGATTTGTTTCTTCGTTTTCATTTCTTTCCTCCTGTCGGATGATTTCAGGTTAATAAAGAGAAAATATCCGGTTTTTATCTCCGTAACCTCAACAGATTATACAATAACCTGATGAATAATACAATAGCAAAAAGAGTCTGACTCAGGAGTTTTACTCCGGAGTCCCCTTTGATCAAACCGGGAAAAACCTCCTTGTTTTTCTGCTTTGCATATACTATAATGCTGTCAATTCGGCAGGAACTTATTCGGCTCCCGACGCCCCAACGCTCGCGTCGCGTTTAAAACGGCGATAAGCGTAACGCCGACGTCGGCCGCCACTCCCGCCCCCATAGACGCGATGCCTATCGCCGCCAATATCAGAACGCCGAATTTGACCGCGAGTGAAAAGACGATGTTTTGCTTTACTATCCCGAGCGTCCTGCGTGAGATTTTTACGGCCTCGGATATTTTTGACGGCTCGTCGGTCATGATGACGACGTCCGACGCTTCTATGGCGGCGTCCGACCCCAAGCCGCCCATGGCGACGCCTATATCCGCCGTCGCCAAAACGGGAGCGTCGTTGATACCGTCGCCCACATAGACAAGTTTTCCTTTTGCGGATCTTTGCAGGAGCAGCTCCTCGGTTTTGGCGACCTTATCGCCCGGCAGGAGTTCGGCGTAAACCTTGTCGATCCCGATCTCCTTTGCCGTCATTTCGCCGACATCTTTCGCGTCGCCGGTGAGCATGACGGTTTTGCGGATTTTTGCGGTTTTCAGATCCGCTATCGCCTTGCGGGCGTCCTTCTTTATCTCGTCGGCTATGAGTATATATCCCGCGTATACCCCTTCCGCGGCAACATGGACGACCGTGCCGGCCGGGCCGGCGTCCGCGCAGGAGACGTTCATTTTTTCCATCAGTTTGACGTTGCCGGCCGCAACCGTTTTTCCGTCCACCACCGCGCGAACGCCCATTCCGGGGATTTCTTCGGCGTCGTTTATCCTGCCGGTATCGATTTTTTTCCCGTATGCTTTTTTCAGCGACACTGAGATCGGATGGTCGGAATAACTCTCGGCATATGCGGCAAGCTCTGTAAGCTCGTCCTTCCCCATACCGACCGCCCTGATCTCCCGGACCTCAAAAACGCCCTTCGTAAGTGTTCCGGTCTTATCGAAAACGACGATCTCGGTTTTTGCCAGCGCTTCCAAATAATTGCTCCCCTTGACAAGTATACCCTTCCTCGACGCCCCGCCTATACCGCCGAAAAAACTGAGGGGAACAGACACGACAAGAGCGCAGGGGCAGGAGATCACAAGAAAAGTGAGGCCCCGGTATATCCAATCGGAAAAACCGGCGCCGGGGATGACAAGCGGCGGGATAACGGATATCAGCGCCGCGAGGCCCACCACGACGGGAGTGTAATATTTTGCGAACTTTGTTATGAAGTTTTCGGTTTTCGCTTTTTTAGCGACGGCGTTTTCCGTGAGGTCAAGTATTTTGGAGGCGGCGGATTCCCCGTATTCCTTTGTGACCTCAGCGGTGAGCGGCCCTTTGATATTGACGCAGCCGGACAGTATTTCGACGCCCGGGAAGACGCTTCGCGGGACCGATTCGCCGGTAAGCGCGGAGGTATCGATCACAGAATTCCCTGCAATGACCTTTGCGTCGAGAGGTATTCTTTCGCCTGCTTTGATAACGATGACGTCGCCCGGTTGCACATCCCGGGGATCGGTCTCAACAAGCTCGTCGCCGATTTTAAGGTTTGCCCGGTCGGGACGTATGTCCGTGAGCGCCGCAACGGACTTGCGGGATTTGCTGACGGCGCTGTTTTGGAACAGTTCCCCTATCTTAAAAAACAGCATAACGGCGACTCCTTCGGGGTATTCGCCGATAATAAAAGCGCCGATCGAGGCTATGCTCATAAGAAGGCTTTCGTCAAATATCAGTCCGCGCAAGACATTTCCGGCAGCCCTCATAACGATGTCGCCGCCTATGATCATATACGCAAGCAAAAATATCAAAAGACTCATTCTTCGATCGCCCGTATCAAGCGCAAGTCCGGCCGCAAGCGCCGCTGTGCATGATATGATCCGGATTAACCGTTTTTTCACAGCTTCACATGCCGTCCGGCAGAGCGTCCGGCTCGTATTTTAATATGACGGCCTTTGCGGATTCGATGATACCCGGCATTTTGTCGTCCTGCGCCTCAATGATGAGTTTAGCGGTTATAAAATTGACCGTAACGCCGCTCACGCCGTCGAGTTTTTTGATTTTCTCCTCGATTTTCGCCGCGCAGTTCGCGCAAACCTCGCCTTTCAGATCATATGCTTTTTTCATTGCGAACGCCTCCCGTTATTTGATCGGTTGTTCATCGGTTCAATTGTTGATGCAAAAAAATCATCCGTGGCGGATATGATCGAAGCCTTTTTCAAAGATGTCTTTGACATGGTCGTCGGAAAGTGAATACCGGACCGACTTGCCTTGTTTTTGAAACTTGACGATGTTGCTCATCCGCAGGGTCTTGAGTTGGTGGGATATGGCCGATTTGGTCATATTGAGAAGCGCGGCCAGATCGCAAACGCACATTTCGTGGCAGTTCAAAGCCCAAAGTATCTTTACCCGCGTGGGGTCGGAGTATGTTTTGTAGAGGTCGGCAAGACTGAAGAATTCCGCCGCGGGCGGCATCATGCCGCTGACTTTTTCGACCACTTCCTCGTTTATGGCCTCAACGTCGCAACCCGGAGTCAACTCCGCTTTTTGCCGCGCCATCAGGTTCACCTCCGATCATAATTGAACAATCATTCAACTGATATATTTCAATATATCCCCGTTCAAAGAATTTGTCAACAGTTTTTTCTCCGGAGCTTTCGTTTTTATACGGCTCCGAAAAAGAGGTAATCATGAATCGAAAAAGACCAAAACGAAAAACCCCGTCGACAAAAAGAAAGCTGTTCGCGGCGCTCTCGCTGTCGGCCGTCGTCATTGCCCTTGCCGCTGTATTTCTTTTCGGCGGTAACAAACCGGAAAACCGTGGACCCGGCCTGTTTGATGTGAAGATCTCAGCGCTTGAAGACTGTATTTTTTTGTCCGGCAAAGACCTGTCCGGAGATATCGCGTATGATACGGGTGAATACGGATATATTGTGTTTATTTCGGTCTGCGACTCAAAAACAAAAGCCGCCGTTTTTCACGCGGCGGGAAAGACGCTTGAGAGCGCGTACAACAGCGCGGCCCGAACGGCGAAAGAATTCGTTTCGAAAAACGGGTATGAAGCTTTACTTGTTAAAGCGGACGTAGTGAACGATATAAGCGTTATCGCTTCGGATTCGTTTGAAAGCGTCATTGCGCCTTATGCGAGCAAATTCTTCAGAAAAGGCATAGCGTTTGACCGGGCTTTTAAATGCGCCTTACTTGAAGCGGAAATAAACGCAAATACTTTGATCAGCTATGACAATAATAAGATAAACGTGAACAATATCAAAAAATATTCGGAAGACAGAAATGAGGGCGGCCTTTTTAAAGGAGTGCCGGACGAACTGTTTTTGTTCACGACAACAGGCTGGATATGCGACGAAAAAAATGACGTCTTTCGGCTTCATTCCGATGAGACGAACTTCGGGCGCAGGGTGACGGGCGCCGCAGACGATGATCTTGCCTTTGAGACAGTGACAAGCGCGTCGGAATTTTTGAAAAGCATGGTCAAGGACGACGGAGAATTCATTTACGGCTACCGCCCCGCGACCGGGCAAACCATATCCGGATATAATATATTAAGGCACGCCGGAACGGTATGGTGCATGATCAACCAATACAGGCTGACGGGGGACGAGTCGCTGATTCCTTTGATCGAAAAGCTTTTGTTCTATTTGGAAGCCTGCGCGGAGCAGGATGCGCCGGACACTGCCTATATCGTTGAGCGAAAGGCGGACGAGATCAAGCTCGGGGGCAACGCGCTGGCTGTATTGGCGTTTATATCGTACATGGAAACTTTTGAATCGGACAACTATATGAGCTTGACCGAAAAACTTGCGAACGGCATTTTGGCTCTTTGCGACGTTGAGACCGGCACTTATTACCATGTGTTGAATTTTCCGGGTTTTACAAAAAAAGAGGAATACCGTACGGTCTATTACGACGGCGAAGCCACGTATGCTTTGGCAAGAGCATACGCCTTAACGAATGAGGATAAATATTTGGAAGCGGCCAAAGCCGCCGTTTTTAATTTTATCGAAAACGAGTACGAGCAGTACCGAGACCATTGGGTGGCGTACTCCGTGAATGAGGTAACGAAACACTTCCCCGACGAGCGTTTTCTCACGTTCGGTCTGAAGAACGCCAATGTCAATCTGCGCAGGATATACAGGCTTGATCCCGGCTACAGCACATCTTTTGAGCTGTTGATGGCATCGTTTGAGATATATGACAGAGTGATAAAAAACCACGGCGGCTTGGAATATTTGAATGAGTTTGACAAAGACGGTTTTTTTGAAACGATTTATTACAGAGCCGAGCATATGCTAAACGCCCGGTTTTACCCGGAATTTGCAATGTATATGCACGATCCTTCACTTATTGCGGATTCATTTTTTGTCCGCAGGGACAATTTCCGCGTAAGAATCGACGACGTACAGCATGTGATAGGGGGCTATCACAAGTACATCGACAATTATACCGCGCTGAAAGCTTACGGTTAGGGCGCCGCCAAAAAGGCGTCGATTCGGTTCGCGGCCTCTTTATACTCGGCCATCAGTATTTGTTTGGATATGCTCTTAACAGCTGAAAGAGCATCGCTTGTTGTCGCGAGTCGCGCAAGCAGGTCGACTGTCGTGTGAATGGAGTCGGCGTCCATTTTTTTAAGATATTCCTTCAGTTTCATAAGCTCGGAAACAAAAAGATCGGCGTCGGACGGATCGGTTTTTGCTTTTTTGATCTCTATGCCGGCGGCTGACACGGCGCTTATTTCGCCCAGCAGCGCCTCCAGATCCGCAAGGAAGTCTCCGGTGTTTTCCAGTAAATATTTCAGATCCCCGCGCCCGCCCGCTTCTTCAAGCTCGGCCGCCGTCTCGGAAAGCTCTGTGGCTCCGATGCTGGCGGCGGCGCTTTTAAAAGCATGGATATAGGTCGTGTACAGTGGCAGATCGGAGTCGTCAAGGCATTTTTTAAGTTCTTCCCGTTTTATGAAAGCGTCCTCGGCAAATGTTTCCAGCGTATTCAGATACAGCTCCGGCGTGCCGCCGGTGTGTATGAACCCTTTGCTGACGTTCACGCCTTTTATTTTTATGTCAAATCCTTTCTCGGCAATATCCGGCGGTATCGATAACGCATTGTTTCCGGTTTTTCTTATTTGTTTTCCTTTCGGTATCCATTTTTCCAGAACGGCGTTCAGCTTTATCGTATCGATAGGTTTTGACAGAAAATCGTCAAAGCCGTTTTCCAAAAACATTTCTTGCATTCCCGACACCGCGTTTGCGGTCAAAGCGACTATGGGAAGCGATAAATAAAACGGATCGTCGACCCCCGCGACCCTTATGCGCTTTGTCGCCTCGATTCCGTCGACGCCCGGCATTCTGTGATCCATAAACACCAGATCGTAACGTTCCTTTTTGACCGCGTCGACAGCTTCCCGGCCTCCTTTGCACAGGTCCACCGACATATTGTATGGAAGCATCAATCCCTCGGCGACTTTCAAATTGGTGCCGATATCGTCAACGACCAAGATTCTTGCTTCCGGCGCCGTAAATTTTACGGTGGGTATACTGCCCGCGCTGTATGAAAAAGTGTCGGCGACCCCGTTTATGAGGTTGGCGACGGATATTGAGTGCGCCGGCATGGCGAGAACGCCGTAGCTTTCGTTGTGAGACGTTTCTCCGAATTCCGTAAGCAATACGAGTTTCTTTTTATCTCTGAAATCCGGTATGGAACCTTTGTTGTTTTCATACAGTCCGGAAGATATAAAAACATGAGAATAAGCGTCCGATTCCGTTTTCTGCCGGAAATCGGCTGTGTCCTCAGCCAATGAAAACCGCACGCCGAGATCGGTCAGCGTCAGCGCAATTGAGTTGGCGTATATGTCCCGCCGCTCAAATACAAGGACATTTACCCCTTCAGGTTTTTCAACGGAAGCAAGGCCTTTGCGCTCATAAATCTTTTGCGGCAGCGAAACGGTGAACATGCTGCCCTTGCCGTATTCCGAATAAACCTCTATATTGCCGCCCATAGCCTTGATGATACTGTTCGTAATTGCCAGACCCAAACCCGCGCCTTCTATGCTCCTGTTTCTTTCGGCGTCGCTTTTGTAATATTCATCAAAAATACTGTTGATGTCTTCCGTTTTAATGCCTTTGCCGCTGTCCTTTATTTCCAAGTTCAGACATATTTCGTCGTCACTAACAGCTTTTCCGGTAACGGTCAGAGAAACAAATCCCTTTTCGGTGTACTTGACGGCATTGCCGAGGATATTTATCAGCACCTGGCGTATTCTGACCTCATCTCCGATCAGGGCGTTCGGTATGCTCCCGTCGATATTAACGGCAAAGCGTATGCGAGAATCCGTCGCTCTGATCCTGATTATGCTGATAACGTCGTTGAGCAGAGAAGAAAACAAATAATTATCGGACAGTATCTCCAATTTGTCCTGTTCGATTTTTGACAGATCCAAAATATCGTTTATCAGTGATAAGAGGTTCGCGCCCGCCTGTTTGACCGAAAACATGTGTTCGCGCGCGGCGACGGAGATCTCCTCCCGCAGGGCGAGTTCCGTCATTCCGATTATCGCGTTCATGGGCGTTCTTATCTCATGGCTCATTCGCGCGAGAAAATCGGTTTTTGCGTTATTTGCGCTGTGCGCTTCCTCGACCGCGGCTTCCAATTTTGCGGCGGAATCACGGAGGCTCCGGGTCATTTCGTGTCGAATCAGAGCGTTTGAGATAAGAAGGCTGCCGGAGCGCAGTATAGATTGCTCCGTATCGGTATAGCGCCGCTCGCTGCGGCAATTATCAAAACCGACATAGCCCCAAAACACGTCCTGCACGAATA
>WRJA01000003.1 GCA_009782435.1 Oscillospiraceae bacterium | reverse complement strand
ACGCGACCCAAAGCGCTCTTATTATTGCCGCAGTATTGACCCCAAATCGCCTTTCTTTGGGGCTTACCCCTGTTTCTTTCGGCGAAACGAAAGAAATGGGGTAAAAGGGCAGCCCCGAGGGCCGCAGGCTCTCGGATAAATCCCCCGGCAGGGAAAGCCCTCGGACAGTTTCCGGGATGCCCTCTGGAAAAGGGGGGACGCCCCGGATAAAAGGGCAACCCCGAGGGTCGCAGGCCCTCGGATGAATCCCCCGGCAGGGGGGGAATAAACCCCGGGGCCGGAACTTACGATACCGAGATTTCGTAACTTCCGGCCCCGGGATTTATTTATTTGCGGTCTATCCGCGTTTGTCTTTTGTAAGGCTCTTGCGTCTTATTATCCCGGTGATCACTCCGGCGGCGGCGGAGAGGCCGAAGGAAACCGTAAAGCGCAGGATGCGGTAGTCTCCCGTAGCGGGCATCATGGCCAAGGGCGGATATTCGTCAAAAATCCATTCCTCAAGCTCGTCGTCCCAATGCCATTCGCCGAGGGGAACTCCTTCGTCGTCAAACTCGATCCAGCCGATGATCTCGCCGTCGTCTCCGTAGATCGGCTCCATTTCGTGGCCGGGCACCGTGGGATTCGGCGGGACGTCCGGGTCGTCTCCTCCCGGAGGCGGCGGGTTATCGTCATCGTCGTCGTCATCATCGTCGTCGTCGCCGCGGTCGTTGTCGCCGACGTCGTCGTCATCATCGTCGTCGTCATCGTCATCGTCGTCTTCGCCGGGAGGCCCGGGCGGGTCCGGCGGCGGGAAATAAGGCGGCCTCGTCGGCGTATTTTTTACGGCAAACGGATACGCGATATTTTTGCTGTTGAAAACCATATAATCATCCGTTAAATTATAATTCCCGTCTTCATCCGGCTCGAAAACTTTCCACACAATATCGGTGATCTCCAAAGCGCCGTTTCTCGTCACTTCGAGCACGATCTTATAAACCTTCGAATCCTTTATGTACCCGCTCGGCGCCCTGTCTTCTTTCAGCGTGAAAGTGTAGGTCGTTTTGCCGGCTGCGGGCTCCGGGCTTTTTATGCCGCTGAGCACATCCGCGAATTTTACGAGCCCGTCAGTTCCGCTTGACGCTGTTTTGGGGCCGTATACGGTCCCGTCGGCGCCGACCATGGAGAAAGCAGCGCCTCTCACGGCGGCGTTGGTATCGCTGTTTTGCTTGTAGAATTCAATGTTCAGCTTCGGCTCCGTCGAGTTCGATATTTTTATCTCCGCTTCGGTCGCGCCCTCCGGTATCTCCCAGCCGGGCAGACCGAGAACACGGAGGTCCATATCTTTTTCCCCTTCGCTGTCGGTGTAAACGGCGCTTATGACCTTGGGACCGTAGTCGATCCCCAAGCCGTCTCGCAGCTCCTCTATCCAATATGTCCTCTCTTTGTAGAGATAGAACTCCGCAATACCGGAAGCGTTTGTCTCGGCCGCGTCCACTAAGCGCTTGTTGCCCGGCGCGTTGGTATCCGAAACGTAGATGCCGAGCATGACGCCCTCGATCGAGTCTTCCGTGACCTCATCCACTTTTATGATCTTGAGCTGTACCTTTTCCTTTTGACTGTTGGCGACCGCGCCCCCTGTTACCCAGAACAGATGATCGTAAGCGTCGCTGACCCCGCCCGAGATTCCCCATGCGCTGAGTAATGCTTCGTTTGTTATGGTGGTGGTCGTCTCCGCTATCAAGTCGCATTTGTAGACCAGGAGATAGGGGATGTCTTTGTAGTTTAAGGGGAGGTTGACCGTCAAGAGACGTTTGCCGGAGGCGTCGGGGATCGGGTCATAGGTGAAGCTCCAGCGGCTCTTCGGCACCTCGGCGCCGAACTCCGTTCTGATAACGCTGCCGAGGTCCTCTTCTATCTCGGCCTCATACAGCATAACGCTCGCGACGTCCAACCGCAGCGCGGAGGGTATCCAATCCTTCAGCGTGGCAGCCTGCGTTGTCTCGTCCCCGTAGAGCCTCAGGCCCCGGGCGTTAATGCCGATGCTGTATTCGATTTGCGTATCGTCCTCCCTGCTCGATATACCGACCTTGTCGATGATCAGGTTTTTAACGTTGGCCTCGGCCTCGGCGGATTCGGTCTCATGCGAGACTCCGGGATATCCCCACTCCAAGGTGGCTCTGTTTGTGACCTTTATCGTCCTGTTTTTGTCATTCATAAACGGATTTCCGCCCTCGGGATACATGTTCGCGTCGATCTCGGTGAGGAACATGACAAGCGCCGGCTTCCCGTCCACCATTTCGGGCGGGATGGTGACAGTCAAAGTGTTATCGATGAGTTTCCACGCGGACTGCGGAAGGTCCGCCGCGTTTTCCGCGTCGGCCGGGTCTGATATCTTAACGCCGTAAGTCTTGTCGAACACCAGCCACGGGTCTAACACATCCGTTATTTCCGCGATCTCCGGCTTAACGAGCCGGTTGTCGTTGACGATGACGCCCCAGATGATTGCCGGCCGGCCGTTGTCGTGATACGAGATGTTGACGGCCTGCTTGTCTATTATCTTACTGGACACCTTGGACATCTCGGCTTTCGACTTGTCCGTGACCGCTATATCCGGGCCCGGAACGGTCGGCCGTATCTCGCCGTTGAATTCAACCTCGTTTTCGAGCTTGACCGCGGAGGCCGCGCCCACCTCGTGGTTAGCCGAAAGCCAATCCCCGCCGGCGTAAGTTCTGATCTCATATTTCGCCGTGTGCGGACCCAAAGCGCTGACGTCCCATTCGGCGGTCGCCTGTCCGTCCGCTTCGATCTTAAAGCTGTCGCAGAGGTAGCCGGTAGCCACATGGATGTGCGCACCGTTGCATATTTCGGTAGAGCTGGTAGGGGGTGGGCCGGGATTGCTGATCAAATAGCTATCAAACACCGGATTCTCCAGCGCTTCCCATTTCGCCAGAAGCTCGGCTTTAAGGGTCGTGTTCGTTAGGGCGTTGATTCCCGAAAGTGTCAGCCCGTCTATGCTGACTAAAGTCAGGCTGTCCGACTGCAGATAGAAGCCCTCGGGCAGGGTATCCGTGACCGTACCGCTTATCACGTTAACTCTGTTGGGGTTGACCGTGACCTCCCATGTGGCGTAATGGTTGGGGCTTGTGTTGACCGCCGCGCCGGCTGTCTTCTTTATCATGTGCGTATCAAAACCCGCGCCCACTTTATGGATGTCAACGCTCCAGTCAAGAGTCCAACCCGGTCCGGGGCCGCCGGAAGGCCACGTCCACCAGAGCCACGCCACGTTTTCGGCAGTGACAGACCCCATGGAGCTTGTCTCAAACACCGATTTCTCCACATAGGTCGAATATGTTATAACGTATTTATCATAAAACCCGCCGCTCGTGCCGCCGGCGCCTTTCTGCGGAAGCTGTATGCTTGTCAGAGAATGTGTGTCGGAATCCGCAAGGAGGTAGGCGGTCGGCAATCCGCCCCGGCTGCCGATATTCGTGAAACCCGACAAATCAGGCGTAGGCGTGACCGGCGTTAATACGTTGCCGGCGCCATCCTTTATCGTGATACCTCCGTATAAAGTGAGCGAATTTTCAAACAGATCGTGGAGCCACAGTGTCGCGAACGGCAAATTACGCGTGCTGACTGTGATTGTCCAGTCCACGACTGCCCTGTCGGAGCCGGCGGGAAAATAGTAGTTTGACTTATCCTTTTTGATCAGATATTTATTGTCCTCGGTAAAGGTACAGCTGTTGGTGGATGAGAGATTCAACGCGCCGGCGCCGATGGGAAGGGTAGCTGTGTTTGTGAGTGAGCGTGTGCCGTTTTGCAGGAAAAAGGCGTCTTGTACCGTCGTCTTATACCTGAATGTGATCGTATTGCCAGCTTCAAGATCCTTAAACGCCGCAGCGTCCGTATTTATGCTGTATGTAATGGTTTCCGGATCCGTTGCCGTGAAGCCCGGAGTCGCGGCGGCGAACGAGCCGCTTCTTCCGTATCTCACTTCAAACGAGCCGGAGACATATATCTGGAGGTCAAAGTTGCCGAACGTGTCCGTAAATGTGATCGTGGAGGGGTATGTGATATCGACGGGCGGATCGGACTCCGTGGCGCCCGCCAGATTGCCCTTT
The DNA here is from genome assembly GCA_009782435.1 of Oscillospiraceae bacterium. Classification (GTDB taxonomy): domain Bacteria; phylum Bacillota; class Clostridia; order Oscillospirales; family Oscillospiraceae; genus WRJA01. The sequence goes on along the minus strand of WRJA01000003.1, from coordinate 65,356 downwards.
GTGTAGGTAACTGTCCACGTGATCTCCCGGGTGGCGGGGTCGTAGACGCCGGCGGCCTTATAAAGCGTTGAGGTGGTCGGCTTGTATTTGCCTGTCTTGTCAAATTTGATCGTCACTTTTTTGTTCGTGAAAAACTCGAATATCCAAGAATCATTGTCCTCGAAAGTCTTCTCGTCTATGGAGCAGGCTATGGTTATGAAGCCGTTCTTTATGCCGCCTTCCATGACGTCTCTGTATTTATCCACCGTCCACGCGTCGCCTTCGAACGTGATATAGGTTTTTCCGCCGGAAACCGACAGTGTGGCGAATTGTACGCTGTCCTCAAAAGGCGGATAAAGAGAGGCGCCGCCGCCGCCGATTATGGTTATATACAGCGGTTCTGAATAGCCGTTCGCGAAGGATATATTGAGCTTTTCCGGTATCTTGAACTCAAACGGTCCGGCTTTTCCTGCCTCATTCACGTCGCTTGCGATCGCTATCGCCTGTTTTGACGTCGCCTCCCAGCGGAAGTCTATCAAAAGGCTCGAAGGGTCAGATACTGAGTCTCCGCTCGTAAGCCGCCGAAGACCGGAAGTGACAGTATTCTGAGTTCCGTATGTCCAATCCCCGAAATTGAAATTAACTTCCATGGTTTTCGAGCTGTCCTCTATCACAAACAGCGCGTCGTGCCTCGGCGTTATGACTTTCTCGAAAAACATGGTCGGCGGCAGGAGGAGGAGAGGCGTTATGTCGATCCCGCCGGCGCCGGACCCGTCGTCCGCTATGTAGGCGGTGACAAAAACCGTAAGGCCGCCGCAATCCACCGGCACCTCGTATGTATAGGTTTGTATGAACTCCCAAAAATCTACGGGCGAAAGCTCCGCTTTGATCGCTTGCGTGTCGAGTACCGCGGGGACGTCGATCACGATCATGAAATATTCATCGTCGAAATCAAGCCCCTCGTCAAGATCAAGCGGCTCCGGAGCCGCATAGAACTGCACCGAAGCGCCGGCGCCGTATACCGCCGCTTCCCCGGCGATATATCTCTCTCCCGTTGAAAGGCTCTCGGCGTACACGGGCGCAAACGCGCCGTTTTCCGCCGAGGCCGCGATATATTTCGGCATAACGACGCTCAGGCTTTTGCCGCTTATGTCGCCCCAAAAGCCTTCGAGCTCCCAACGGACAAGCAGGGAGGTCTTATAGTTTTCCGAGTGGTTTATCTCACTCCCGTCCGCCGCCTTTGTATACTCGCCGGGAAAATCGCCGTAAGGATCGATCAAATACAGCGCCGGGTCCGATACGCCCAATTCGCCGGCCGCTCCCGCTTTGTTTAAGAGCGGCGGGAAAATGCTTGTGAGCATGAAGACCGCGAGGGCCACTGCCAAAGACCGCGACCAAACCTCTTTGATGTCCTTCCGGGTCAAGTGTATCTTTTTCATTTATTTCACTCCCGTTATTTAATGGCTGCCGCCGGCCGCCGGTGGGATGCGAAGTTTTTTGACATTTATATTTGAAGCACACATTATAATATAACAAAATCCCGCGGATGTCAATATCCGCGCAGCGTTAAAATGTGTAAAGTTTTTCAACAAACCGCCCGGGAATATACACAAAAAGCATACCGGCGCGATCACATACGAGCGTCATACATTTGTTTCAGCGTTGTCTGCAGGGTTTGTGAAAGATTGATTCCCTGCGCTGCGGACCATTCCTTCAGCCATGACGGAAGAGTGATATTTGTCTTGACCGCGCGATTATCAAATTCATTTTTTACAATTTCGGGGAATACAGTTATCGGCATTACGATCCCGCCCTCAGGCATTTCCTCAAACGGCGGAAGCGTGGCGGAAGGGATAGTGTCGCCGTCCTTTTCCATGGCGTAAATATGCAAACCCAACGCTTCTGCAGCCATATGCTCCGCATGGGGCAAATTGTCTCCCATTGAGGCGCAGCCCGGCAGATCGGGCCAATAAACCCCGTAGCAACCATTGGTCGAAGGTTCAAAAACCGCATAATATGTAAGCTTACGCATCGTTAAGACCTCTGAAATCACTGTACTCCTGTTTTATGCGTATATCAAGCGTCTTTTCTCCTGTCGGATTCTTCGTCTTTTCTCCTGTCGGATTTTCGTCTGTCAAAGGCCCTGCGTCTGTCGGTATTCCCTTTTCGCCTTTCTTCCTTCCGCCGTTCTTTGGAAGGTTTCTGCCGGTACAGATAGCGCCTGAGTATATGCAATACGGCGTCAAAATCCAAGGGTTTCCCGATATGGTCGTCCATGCCGGCCTCAAGGCAGTTTTCCACGTCTTCTTTAAACACGTTGGCGGTCATGGCAATGACGGGAATGGTCTTTGCCCGCTCGTGATCCATGGCGCGGATGGCGCGCGTCGCCTCAAAGCCGTCCATCACCGGCATTTGCAGGTCCATAAAAATGATATTGTACCTCTCGGGGTCCTCGGCGAACATCCGCACCGCCTCGGCGCCGTCCGACGCGCAATCCGTTTCCAGAAGCGTCGGCTCGAGCAGCGCCGTCACTATCTCGCGGTTTATCTCCACATCCTCGGCCAAAAGCACGCGGTATCCCCAGAAACGGTCCGTTCTCTGCGATTCCTCGTCTTGTCTTTCGGCGAGCAAGTCGACGCCCAAAAACCGGTTTATACATTCGATGAACGACGACGGAAAAATCGGTTTCGGCAGGAACTCATCTATGCCGGCGTCTTTGGCCTCGGCTTCTATATCATTCCATTCCACCGATGAAATCATGATCACCGCTTCGGCTTCGTCTTTTTCTTTTATTCGCCGGGAGAGTTCGATGCCGTTCATGCCGGGCATCTTCCAATCGACAAAACAGATATCGTATGACTTTCCGCCGTCGATAAGCGCCATGGCCTCTTCGCCTCCGGCGGCCGTGTCGCAGGAAATGCTGAAACGCATCGCAATATCGACGAAATACTCACGAATATCATCGTCGTCGTCCACTATCAAAACTTTGATATCCTCAGCGCGTATATTGCCGGGGGGGACCGGAATATCAAGGGGGTCTTCATCCGGCTTTTTGCATCTGACCGTAAAAGAAAACGTCGAGCCTTCGCCGAGAGCGGAAGATACAGTGAGGCCGCCGTCCATAAGTTCGATAATTCGTTTTGATATGGTGAGTCCGAGGCCCGTCCCGCCGTATTTGCGCGTCGTGCTGCTTTCGGCCTGTTCGAAGGGATTGAACAACCGGGCCTGCTGTTCCTCGTCTATGCCCACGCCCGTATCCGTAACGTCGAATTTTATGCCGCAGCTTTCGTCTTCATCCGAAAACAGCGCCGCGTTAAGGCTTATCGTGCCGTTCTCGGGCGTAAACTTCACCGCGTTAGACAGCAGATTCGTTATGACCTGCGCCAGCCGCTGATCGTCACAGATCAGTTTGCGGGGAATCTTGTCGTCGATGTATACCGCGAGTTTTTGGCGTTTCTCAACGACCCGGAAATTGATTATGTTTATCACGCTTTTAAGCATGTCCTCAAAGATAAACGGTTCATTATGCAGTTCCAGTTTGCCCGCCTCGATCTTTGACATATCCAGTATGTCGTTGATAATGCCGAGCAGATGGGTCGAAGCCTCGCCGATTCGTCCCAGAGCGTAGTCTTTTCTCTCGGAACTCTGCGACGTCTTGGCGATATTGGTCATGCCGATGATGGCGTTCATGGGCGTTCTTATCTCATGGCTCATATTGGCCAAAAAATCACTTTTTGCGCGGCTGGCCGCCTGCGCCGACGTCAGCGCCACTTCCAGATCTTTTTGAAGCTCGACCATTTCGCTGATGTCGTCCGTGCTTCCCACAACTCCGATGACTTTGCCGTTATCATCAAATATCGGCGCCGTGTTTGAGCGGAACACCTTGCCGCCTATGCCGCCTATCCAGTCCTGCGGGCCTTCGCGGAAGGTTTTTTCCACACTTTCGATAATATCCTCATGCCTGTTCTTCATCCTCGCCGACTCGAGTTTTTTGCCTTCAAGAAAATCCGGGGTCACCCCTATAACTTCCAAATACCGCCCTCTGAAAGTAGTTATGGTCCCGGCCTCGTCAACGCTCCATATGGCTCCTTTATAGTTGCTCATAACGGCTTCCCATTCGGCGTTGCGTTTTTGCAGCAGATTGTCGCGATGCTCGATATCTCCCATCATTTTTATGATCTGCCGCGCCAGTTCTCCGATCTCATCATCCCGTTCATCACTGTAACGCGCTATCATCGCCGCGCCCTCTCCGGGCCTGTAAAGGGACACGCCGGTCACGAGCCTGCGAATGGGGGATATGATATACCTTTGAAGAACGTACAGGTTAAAAACCACCGCAACGGAGAAAGCGATCAAAACGATGAGTCCGACCAGCGCAAAAACGACTCCCCTCTCACGCATGATGACTTCCATGGAAAGATCGACGTTGGCATAGCCCGCCACGCTGCCGTCAGCGCGAAAAACGGGTTCATGGGTCGTTAAAAGCCAGCCCCATCTCGTCCTGACGGTATAGGGTTCGACCCGTTCCCCGCGCAGAAGCCGCGCCAGTATCTCAAGATCGTAATGATCTCCTCTCCAATCCTCAAATTCACCCAAAGCGAACTTGTCTTCCTCATTCTCGTCGGCGTCGAAAAGGAATATCTCGCCTCCCTCAGTATACTTTGATATGTAGATATACTCAGCGCCCATGCCGCGCACAGTCAGCCGCATAAGCTCCAAAAGCCGGTGATATTCCTCGTCTTCCTCAAGAGTTTCGGCATAGCGGTCGAGTTCCTCGCCGCTTATCCGGGACGCTATCATTTTCGCGGCGGACGCGGCGGACTCCTTGTATTCGTCAAGGATGCGGTTTTGATAAATGTAATAAACTCCGATAAGCACGGCGATTCCCAAAATAATGGGAACTATGGCCAAGACTCCCATTAAACGGAATCTCAGCGATTTTTTCCAATCAAAACCGTTCCGCCCGCGTTTGCGCTCATTTTTCGGTTCCGGGGATTTCATCAGATCCGTCACCTCTCCTCCCGGCAGCTGCCGGGCTTTTGCCGTTCCGGTTTTTGCTCCGGAAACTCTTTTTACAAAGCCGCGCGTGTCATCATCTGTCTTTTGCAAGTATATTAACGCCGCCGGGTATTGTCAAGTGCCGGAAAACCCGCATCCGCTCTGTTTTAGCGGTCATATCCCCCTGCCGGGGATAAAAAACGGCTCTTTGGGTCTTATGGCAAAAAACAATCAAAGATTATTGCATTGCGCCCCGGCCTGTGCTATATAATAGTCATGTATTAATATATACAACAAAAGGAGGATGATACGATGAGTTTAAGTCTTACCGCCGCGCTCGGCATCATCGTCATGGTCATACTCATGTTCCTCGGCATGAACATCGGAATGTCGATGATGGGCATAGGTTTCATCGGGGTCTGGATGGTCGCCGGTCAGAGGGCGGCGGTGGGTATGATGCAAACGGTTCCTTACAGCCTGACGATAACCTACTCTTTCACGGTCATCCCCCTGTTCATACTGATGGGGAACGCGGCTTTCGCTTCGGGTCTCAGTCAGGGGCTGTTCAACGCGGGAAACAAGTGGCTCTCCCGCCTGCCCGGCGGCTTGGCCTGCGCGACAGTCGCCGCCTGCGCCGCTTTCGGCGCCATATGCGGCTCGACCTCGGCCACCTGCGCCACAATGGGGACGATAGCTATCCCCGAAATGAAAAAATACCACTATTCGCCGAGCCTCACGACCGGCTCCGTCGCCGCCGGCGGCACCTTGGGCGTTTTGATCCCGCCCTCAACGCCCATGATCATATACGGAATAGTCGCGGAACAGTCCATAGGGCGCCTCTTTGCCGGCGGCGTCATCCCGGGCCTGCTCTGCGCTTTTTTGATGATGTGCGTCATATGGATCGCCATTCGCATATTTCCGTCATGGGGACCCAAGGGTTATTCGTGCTCATGGGCCGAGCGCTTTGCGACCCTGAAAGGCCTTGCGGGCGTCATATTCCTGTTTGTATGCGTTCTCGGCGGCATGTTCATCGGGTTTTTCAACGTGAACGAGGCCGCGGCGGTGGGCGCTTTTCTCGGCCTTTTGCTGATGGTCGTTCGCCGGCAGATGAATTGGCGCAATTTGTTCAACGTTATGAAGGACACCGTCAAGACCTCCTCAATGGTCTTTTTGCTCCTCATGGGCGCTACCGTGTTCGGGAACTTCCTGGCGATAACGCGCATGCCGATGGCGCTGGCAAGCTTTATTCAGGGTCTGCACCTCTCCCGCTATATCATCTTGGCGATAATAATAGTCATATACGCCTTTCTGGGCTGTATCATGGACGCCTTGCCCATGATGATGCTGACCGTTCCCATATTCCTCCCCATCATAAATGACATGGGCTTCAATCCTGTTTGGTTCGGCATCATTATCGTTTTGGTCATGAACCTCGGCAACATAACCCCGCCCGTCGGCCTGAGCTGCTATGTCATAGCCGGCATAGCGAAGGACACTCCGCTGCAGACTATCTTCAAAGGCGCTCTGCCTTTCAGCTTCGCCATATTGGCCAGCATCATCATATGCACCGCCTTTCCTCAGATAGCGCTGTGGCTGCCGAACTTAGTCTACGGTTGACGGGAAGGAGGAATATATAAATGAACGCGATAAAAAACGCCGGAACTTGGCTCAAGCGGGCCACCACCTTAATAAGCGTTATAACTTACGCGGGTTTCTTCGCCATCATGCTCTTGATAGTGGCGGACGTCACCCTGCGCAAGCTGCTCAATTCACCCATACCGGGCGCGTATGAGATCGTGCAGTACGCGCTTATGGCGTCTGTTTTCGCATCATTCGCCTACTGCCAATCGGAGCGCGGTCATGTCCACATCACGATGATCATCAGGCTGATGCCGCAAAAACTGCGCTTCGCCGCCTATTCGTTTACCGGTTTGCTCTCCGCCGTGATCGCCGGATACTTGGGTTACGCGGCGATCAGGCAGGCAAACCAAGCCTTCGAAGCCAATTATACGACCGGCCTTTTAAAATTTGCGGTTTTCCCTTTCTTTTGGATCATGGCGATCACGATGTTCCTTTTTACCGTCGCCATCTTCTTTGATGTGATCCGAAGCGTGATCGCTATCTTCAACAGGGATTTTGCCGACGAGATACAAAAAGACTGGTCATAACGCCTTCCGCGGTAAAGCCGTTACAGAAATCTCAAACGCGGCCTGCGGCCGAACACCCTCCTTTGCTTTAAAGGGAGGGTGTTCCGGCAAGGATACGCAAAAAGGGACGGACATTTGTCAATGGATATTCTTTTCTCGATCATCTTAACATTAGCCGCCGCAGCTCTCGGATCGGTCGTTTTCACAAAGCTTAAGGTCCCCGCCGGCCCGCTTCTCGGCACCATGATCTTCGTGTCGGCGCTGAACGCGGTCACGGGAAATGTGTTTTTTCACGACGCCGCGCGCCCGGTCATACGTATTTTGGCGGGGACCATGGTCGGCGCCAAAATGACAAAAAAAGATGTGACAAGTCTTTATACCATACTTTTTCCCGCCGTATTGCTCGTATTCGGCATGCTCATGCTCAACCTTGCTTTGGGCTTCGGCATACACCGGCTTACGGGGCTGAACCTTATGACGGCCCTTTTGGGGTCAGCCCCCGGCGGCATACAGGACATGGCGCTGATAGCCGACGACATAGGCGCGGATACCGCGAAAATAACCGTTTTGCAAACCGTGCGCGTACTCATGGTGATCGGGGTCATGCCGACGCTCCTGCGCGCTTTCAGCAAAAAATACGGCCGCATCACTCCGCCGGCGCATGATCCGTCCGAAAAGGCTTCCTCGGCGGAGCCGGCCGGCGCCGATATTTACAGCGGCGCCCGGCAAAAAACACTCGCTTTTTTGCGGACCTTAGTCATAGCGGCCCCGTGCGGTTTTTTGGTCGAGATGACCGGAATGCCGGCGGGCGCGATGGTGGGCGCCATGATAGGAACAGTCCTTTCAACGCTGTTTATCAAGCCTTCATATATCCCTTCCCGGCTTCGTTTGCTGGTGCAGATATCGGCCGGGATTATGATAGGCAGCGGCATAGGCGCAAAAGAGCTCTCGGGCCTCGGCGCCATAATCGTACCGTCCGCGATATTGGTCGTTGTTCTGCTTGTCTCGAATTTCGCCTTCGGTATTTTGATACATAAGCTCACCAAGCTTGATCTCGTCACCTGCCTTTTTGCCTCGTCCGCAGGCGGGGTCATGGACATGGCTCTTATCGCGGATGAATTGGGCGCCGATTCTCCGAAAGTCACGCTGCTGCAGCTTGCCAGACTGATATGCGTGATAATGCTGTTCCCTTCGATAATAATGTTTTTTAACGCCGCTGTACAATAAAGGAACGGAGAAGGCCGATGCTGCTGACAGGAAACGGAAAACTTTTCTCTCCGGGGCCGGAGGGCGTCTTCATCGAAAACGGCGCGGTGGTGACCGACGGGGACGTTATCAAAGAAACAGGCGAATATCCCGCGCTCTTCGCAAAATATCCCGACGCCGAATTTGTCGACGCCCATGGCGGTTTGATCATGCCGGGCTTTATAAACGCGCACACGCATATATACAGCGCATTGGCGCGCGGGCTGCCGGTCAAAGGTTACAGCCCGCGGAATTTTTATGAAGTGCTCGAAGGCATGTGGTGGAAGCTTGACCGCCTCTTGACGCACGAGGATATCGCGGCGAGCGCTTACGCGGCTCTTACCGACTGCATAAAGCAAGGCGTCACGACCGTATTTGACCACCACGCCGGATATTTTGCCGTGCCGGGGTCGCTTTTTGTGATCGCCCGGGTCGCCGAAATACTCGGCATACGCTCCTGCCTTTGTTTTGAGGTATCGGACAGGAACGGCGAGGAGAAGTGCCTTGAGGCGATCAGTGAAAACTCCGATTTCATAACATACACGGAAAAACAAAACGACGATATGACGAAGGCGATGTTCGGCCTGCACGCGTCTTTTACCCTTTCAGACAAAACTCTCGAGCGCTGCGTTCTCGCCCGGCCGGAGCGTACGGGTTATCATATCCATGTTTCCGAAGGAATAGAGGACGTGATCGATTCTTTCAAACGTTACGGAAAAAGCCCGGTCCGCCGGCTTATCGACTTCGGCATATCCGGAGAAAAAACCATTTACGCCCACTGTGTCAACGCCAACGCGGCCGATCTCAGGCTTATCGCCGAAGCCGGCTGCGTTGTCGTAAATTGCCCGCAATCCAACATGGGCAACGCGGTGGGCTGCGCGCCCGTACTTGATATGTTTGGCTCGGGCGTGCTTGTCGGCTTGGGCACGGACGCTTTTACAAACGACATGCCGGAGAGCATGAGAGCCATGCTGACGTCGCAGCGGCATAACACGCGCCGGCCCGGCGCGGCTTTTAATGAAGCCGCCGCCATGCTGCTGCAAAACAACGCCGCCGCCGCGGGCCGTTTTTTCAGCAAGCCCTTGGGAACGCTGACCCCCGGAGCGGCCGCCGATATCATCGTCGCGGACCTGAAACCCTTCACTCCGCTCGACCTTGACACTGTAAACGGACACTTGATGTTCGGCATGTCGGGCTTAAACTGCCTCACGACAATAGTAAACGGGCGTCTTTTAATGAAAGACCGCGAACTTGTCGGCGTCGATGAGGAAGAGATGAGGGCGAAAATACTTGAGATTTCCGCCAAGCTTTGGTCGAGGTTTTGACCGGCCCGGGCGGGGGAGAAAAAAATGAGCCGTATCATGCGCCCCATTCCTTTTGAAAACCTGACAGCCGGAGCGGAAGCCGAATATACGCGTTTCGGTTCGATCTTCGGAGTTAAGAAACTGTTTAAAGCGCCGGACAAAAGCCTTCCGCTTTTTGGCGGGCAGCCGGAAACGCCTGTCGGCCCCGCCGCCGGTCCGCATACCCAGCTCGCTCAAAACATAATTTCCGCCTATGCCGCGGGCGCGCGGTTTTTTGAGCTGAAAACCGTTCAGGAAAAAGACGGGGAGGAACTGGCCGCCTTAATACCGAGACCCTGCATCACAGCCGCCGACGAGGGATATAACTGCGAGTGGTCAACGGAACTCACCGTTTTACAAGCGGCTGAGGAATATATCAAGGCTTGGTGCGCCCTTTGGTATTTGAGTCAAAAAACAGGCCTCGGCAGGCCGGACGGCTTTGTGTTCAATATGTCCGTGGGATATGACCTCGCCGGCATCAAGGGCGAAAAAACAGACAGCTTCATCGAAGACCTGAAAGACGCGACCGGCACGGGCATATTTGATGAGTGCAAAAATATTCTCAAAAATCGCTTCAAAGAAGACCCCGCGCGGGTCGATTCGATAAACCCCCGGATATGCGCCGGCGTCACCTTATCCACTCTCCACGGCTGCCCTCCCGGCGAGATCGAGCGTATAGTCACATATCTGCTTGAGGAAAAGCGGCTGCATACTTTTGTTAAATTAAATCCCACCTTATTGGGATACGAGACCGTGAGGGAACGCCTTGATGTTTTGGGATATGACGGCATAAAATTCGGCAGAGAGCACTTCGACGGGGACCTGCATTATTCGGACGCCTTGCCGATGTTTCGCCGCCTCAAAAAAACCGCCTCCTCTCTCGGTCTTGAATTCGGGCTGAAGCTTTCAAACACTTTTCCGGTGAGCGCCGGGTCGGGAGAGCTTCCGGCAGATGAGATGTATATGTCCGGCCGCGCCTTGTTTCCTCTGACGGCGGAGATGGCGAAGCGCCTCGCTTCGGACCTCGGCCCCGAAACAAGGCTCAGTTTTTCGGGCGGCGCCGACGCGTACAATATAAAAGCTCTTTTTAATGCGGGTATTCGGCCCGTGACCATGGCGACCACGCTCTTAAAACCGGGTGGTTACGACAGGCTTTATCAGATCGCAGAGATCGCCCGGAAGTGCCGGTACGAAGAATTTACCGGAACAGACGTCAAAGCGATCGGCAAATTGGCGGACGGTTGTATCAAAGACCCCTATTACAGAAAAGCCCTGAAATCCGCGCCGGAAAGAAAAAACGGCAAAAAGATACCGCTCTTCGATTGTTTCACCGCTCCTTGCCGGGGGGGCTGTCCCATAGGTCAGGATATCCCGGCCTATCTTCGAGCCGCCTCGGAAAAGGATTTTTCGCAAGCCCTGCGCATAATAACCCGGCAAAATCCGCTGCCTTTCATCACGGGAACGATCTGCCCTCAAAGATGCGGGGACCGGTGCGTGAGAAACTATTATGACGAGCCCGTGCACATCCGGGCGGCTAAACTCATGTGCGCCGAAAAGGCGGCGGACGCGCTTTTTGCGGAAAAAACCGCCCTTTCGCCCGAAGGAGACAAAACAGCGGTGGTGGGCGGCGGACCGGCAGGTTTGGCGGCGGCTTATTTTTCGGCGCGGGCCGGCCTTCGCGTCACGCTGTTTGAAAAAAACGCAAAGCCCGGCGGATTGGTCCGGGAGGTTATCCCGGAGTTTCGCATCCCCTGTGACAGGATAGACAAAGACACGGAACTCATAATATCGGCCGGAGCGGAAATACGCTGCGGCGAAGAGATCACCGATATAAAAAAACTCATGTCCGAAGGCTGTAAAAACGTGATACTGGCTGTAGGCGCTCCCGTCCGCAGCCCTTTAAAATTGGAGGGCGGGGATTGCATTCCGGCAGTCGATTTTCTCATTGCCGTCAAAAACGGCGGCGCTTCGCCGTATGCGGCGGAAAGCATTGCCGTCGTCGGCGGCGGCAACACGGCAATGGACGCGGCGCGGGCCGCGAAACGCCTGCCCGGCGTCAAAAACGTTTATATCATATACCGCAGGGACCGCCGGAACATGCCGGCGGACGAGGAGGAGCTGACGGCGGCTTTGGAGGAAGGCGTCGAATTCAAAGAGCGTCTTTTGCCGGCGGCTTTAAGAAACGGCTCTCTTTTTTGCCGCAGGACGGTATTGGTAAAAGAGGAGGGTCTCGGCCGGCTTGTGCCCGTTTTGACGGACGAAACGGAGGAAATACCGGCTGATCTTGTCATATCGGCAACGGGAGAGCATGTCGACAGTGAGTTTTACATCCGAAACGGGATAAAAACGGACGACCTCGGCTTTGCCGCCGTTGACCCGGAAACGCTCGAGAGTTCGGTCCCCCGCGTCTATGTGGCGGGAGACGGCCGCAAAGGCCCCTCGTCGGTCGTCGAGGCGATAGCGGACGCCGCAAAGGCCGTTGCGGCGATATCCGGCATAAGCTGCGGCGGCGCCGGTGAAATGCCCGTGGCCTCGGACGAGCGGTCCGTTTTTGAAAAAAGAGCTTTGATATGCACCGATCCCCTTGAGCGGCGGCGGCCGGAGCAATGCTTGGATTGCGCCGCCGTATGTGAGATATGCGTTGAAGTCTGCCCGAACAGAGCGAACATAAGCGTTCCGGTCGGCTCAAAAAAGCAGATCGTGCATATTGACGATCTGTGCAACGAGTGCGGCAACTGCGCCGTATTCTGCCCCTACAGCGGCAGACCTTATGAGGAAAAACTGACGCTGTTCGGGAGCGAAGCGGAGTTTTCAAAGAGCAAAAATCCCGGTTTTTATTCGGATAACGGAAAACTGACGATCAGACCGGGCGACGGAAACTCACAGGGGAGCTCTCAGCCTGAAACCGAAGCGGAGACGGTGATCAAGGCGCTCGAAAAAAATTATCCGAACATATTCCGGTGACGCCGGGGAGGTATAATAATGGATTACACAAAGATCAAAGACGCCGCTTTGAGTTATAAGGCGGAAATGACTGCGTTTTTGCGGGATTTGATATCTCTGCCGAGCGAGAGCTGCGGAGAGAGAGCCGCGATCGACAGGTGCGCCTCGGAAATGCGAAAACTGGGATTCGACCGCGTTGAGATCGATCCCATGGGAAACTGTTTGGGTCATATGGGCTCCGGCGAGAGAATAATAGCCTTCGACGGGCATATAGACACCGTCGGCGTCGGAGAGGCGGCGAATTGGAACTTTGACCCCTACAAAGGCTATGAAAACGCCGGCGAGATAGGCGGCAGAGGCGCGAGCGACCAGGAAGGCGGCATAGTGTCGTCGGTCTACGGCGCGAAGATAATGAAAGATCTGGGACTCATCCCGCCCGGTTTCCGGGTGCTCGTCGCGGCCACGGTCCAAGAGGAGGACTGCGACGGACTCTGCTGGCAGTACATAATCAACGAGGATAAAGTGATACCGGAATTCGCTGTTATCACGGAACCCACAGACGGAGGGATATACCGCGGTCAGCGCGGCCGCATGGAGATACGCGTTGACGTCAAGGGCGTTTCCTGTCACGGCAGCGCGCCCGAGAGAGGCGACAACGCGATCTATAAAATGGCGGATATCCTGCGGGACATCCGCGCGCTCAACGAAAACGACGCGGCGGCCGAAACCGGAATAAAAGGACTTGTTAAAATGCTCGACGAGAGCTTTAACCCTCAATGGAAGGAAGCGCGTTTTTTGGGGCGCGGGACCGTAACGGTATCGCAGATATTTTTTACCTCGCCTTCGCGGTGCGCCGTCGCCGATTCCTGCGCCGTTTCGCTCGACAGGCGCATGACCTCCGGCGAAACCCGAGACAGCTCTTTAAATGAGATACGCGCTTTGCCTTCGGTCAAAAAATACGGCGCGGAAGTCAGCCTGTACACTTATGAGGCCCCGAGCATGACAGGTCTTGTGTATCCCGCGCCATGCGATTTCCCGACATGGGTCATTCCGGAGGACCACAAGCTGACGCGGGTATTTGAGACGGCTCACGGGAAGCTGTTCGGTGATGAGCGGAAAGGCTCCGGGGAAACGGAAAAAGAACGCCGAAAGCGCCCGTTGATCGACAAATGGACCTTTTCGACTAACGGCGTTTCTATCATGGGCCGCTTCGGTATACCGTGCATCGGCTTCGGCCCCGGGGCGGAGGCGCAGGCCCACGCTCCGAATGAGATAACATGGAAAGAAGACCTTGTCAACTGCGCCGCCCTTTACGCCGCCGTCGTGCCGCTTTATGCCGGGGAGACGGATGAAGTCCAAGGAGGTATGAAATAAAATGAGAGACATTATCTCACGCCTTGAAGCCCTTGATTTTAAAGCAATGTATAATAACGACTTTTTGTTGACGGCGGACAAACCGGACGATGAACTGAAAGCCGTTTTCGAAACGGCGGACGCATTGCGAAGCCTGCGCGAGAGAAATATCTCAGCCGGGATATTCAGATCCGGGCTTGCTGTTTCAATCTTTCGCGACAACTCGACGCGGACGCGCTTTTCCTTCGCTTCCGCCTGTAACATGCTCGGTCTGGCGGTGCAGGACTTAGACGAGGGCAAAAGCCAGATCGCCCACGGCGAAACCGTGCGCGAGACCGCGAACATGATAAGCTTCATGGCGGATGTTATCGGGATCCGCGACGATATGTACATCGGCAAAGGTCACGCGTATCAAAAAACGGTCGCCGGCGCCGTAAGCGAAGGGTTTGCGGAGGGCGTGCTGAAAGAGCGCCCTGTGACAGTTAACCTTCAATGCGACGTCGACCATCCGACGCAGACGATGGCGGATATGCTGCACGTCATACATGAATTCGGCGGCGTCGAAAAGCTTAGAGGTAAAAAACTCGCGATGACGTGGGCCTACAGCCCCTCATACGGGAAACCTCTCTCCGTGCCTCAGGGTGTTATCAGCCTTTTCACCCGGTTCGGCGCCGATGTGGTCTTGGCGTATCCGCAGGGATATGAGGTCATGCCGGAAACGGAAGAAGCTGCCGCCCGCAATGCCGAAAATTCCGGCGGCAGCTTCAGAAAAACATCTTCCATGGAAGAAGCTTTCGAAGGGGCGGATATAGTTTATCCGAAAAGCTGGGCGCCTTTTTCCGCGATGGAAAAACGCACAAAGCTGTACGGCGAGGGAGATTTCGATGGTATAAAAGAACTGGAAAAGGAGCTCTTGGCTCAAAACGCGAAACATGCCGAATGGGAATGTACGGAAGAAAAAATGGCTCTCACAAGGGATAAAAAAGCTCTTTACCTCCATTGCCTGCCGGCTGACATATCAGGGGTATCATGCAGATCGGGCGAGGTGGCGGAGTCGGTTTTCAACCGTTACAGGACCAAGCTTTACAAACAGGCGGGATATAAGCCCTATATCATCGCGGCAATGATCTTCCTTTCAAAAATGAAAAACCCTCCGAAAGCGCTCCTTGAGCTCGAGAGCGCGGCGACGCCGCGCAGGCTGACGATATGACGGCGGTCGTGGCGCTCGGCGGGAACGCTTTGGGCAACAGCTTGTCCGAACAGATGGCGGCGGTAAAAATAACAGCCGCCTCCGTGGCCGACCTCATTGAAGACGGCCACAAAGTGGTCATTTGTCACGGCAACGGGCCGCAGGTCGGAATGATACAAAACGCTTTTGCCGATCACAAACGCGCCGAGCCCGGCGCCGATACTATGCCCCTGTCGGTTTGCGTGGCCATGAGTCAGGGCTACATCGGCTACGATCTGCAAAACGCCTTGCGGGAAGAGCTGCTTGACCGGGGTCTGAGCGTGCCGGTAGACACCTTGCTGACCCAAGTCGCGGTCGACGCCGACGATCCGGCTTTTGCCTTGCCCACAAAGCCCATAGGCCCCTTCATGACCGAAGATGAGGCAAAAAAACTCGCCGCGGAAAAAAACGTCACCGTGGCGGAGGACGCGGGAAGAGGTTGGCGGCGGGTCATCGCAAGCCCTGCGCCGAAAGAGATAATCGAGATCGCTACCGTTAAAACTCTGCTCGACGCAGGACAGGTGGTCATAGCCGCAGGGGGCGGCGGCATACCGGTCACGGTCGGCGAAGGGCATCATCTCAAAGGCGTCTCCGCCGTCATCGATAAGGATCTCGCCGCCGAGCGGCTTGCCGAGCAAATAGGCGGCGATTTTTTGATCATTCTGACCGCCGTCGAAAAAGCGGCAATAAATTTCGGAAAACCGGATGAGATCCGGCTTTCCGAAATGACGGCCTCAAAGGCCCGTGAGTATATCGCGCAGGGGCATTTCGCAAAAGGCTCAATGCTGCCGAAAGTGGAGGCCGCCGTCTTGTTCGTCGAATCGGCTCCGGGCAGGAGGGCGCTGATAACCCTGCTCGAGAAAGCCAAAGACGGCTTGGCGGGCAAAACGGGAACGCTCATAGTACCCTGACGCCGAGGCCGGCCGGTTTGCCGGCCGGCGCATTGTTAAGCGGTCAATAATGATCCCGGTATTGATCCCTGTACTCAGTTTTATGCTCACTCTCGGAATCCGCCGGTTTTTCGGTTTCGCCGCTGTCGGGTTCTTCAAGCACGATTTCAATGTCCGCTTCTTTCGCTCTTCTTATCAAGTCCTTCAGTTCGCTTCTTTCCGCCTCGAGCTTCTCAATGTTCAGTTTGGCAAGACTGATTTTGTCACACAGACCTTTTAATATCTCGTCCCCTTCGCCCTTGCGCGTCTCATAATAATGCTTGCCTATCTCGGAGTAGGCCCTTCTGATGCCGTCTTTTTCAGCGCTGATATCGACGGTCAATTTTGTCGATTTGGCTGCGAACTTTGCCGTGTCCGCCACCTTTTCGGCAAATCCGCGCGTGATCTCCGCCACATTCTCTATGGCGCCTTTTGCTTTTTCCTTTACTTCATTGATGTCAGCCATTTAAAACACCTCCGTTTTTTTATTCGCTTTTACTTTCGCTTTTACTGATGTCTGTACCGGTTTTTTACCGCGAAGCCGCAGCGAGAGGACCGGGGCGCGCCTCCCGCAGACTCAAGCATCCTTTTTGTTGACAAAAAGGTTTTGAGGATCATGTTTTTCGCGCCCGTTGATAAATAAAGCGCCGAGAGCCGCGAGCAGAGAAAGCCCCGCCAAAAGCTGCGACACCCTGATACCGCTGCCGAACAAATACAGGCTGTCGGCGCGCAGGCCTTCTATGAAAACGCGCCCCAAGCCGTACCAAGCCACATACATAATGAATATCTGACCGTCATATTGCCTCCGGCCCGATTTTGAAAAAAGATGTAAGAGCAGCAGCCCCAAAGCGTTCCAAAGCGATTCATAGAGAAAAGTCGGATGCACATAGACCGGCTCGGTACCCGGCACGGCAAGCCCCATTCGGCAAAACAGATCCGTTACGGACCCGAAAGCCTCCCGGTTGAAAAAATTGCCCCACCGCCCCACGGACTGACCTATCAAAAATCCGAACGCCGTTATGTCGAGGAAGGCTCCGGCGTGTATTTTTTTTATTTTGCACACCGCGGCGGCCGTGAGCGCGCCCGCCGCTATGCCGCCGTAAACGGCAAGCCCGCCTTCCCAAAGCCTGAAAACACCGGCAAAATCGTTTTTATACATTGCGAAATTAAATACGACGTAATACAGTCTCGCGCCGACTATGCCGGCCGGAAGAGCAAAAATAAGAACGTCGAGAACATTGTCCTGCGTGATGCCGAAGCTGTTGCCCCGCTTCATCGCGTACAGCACGGCCAGCAGGAACCCGAGCGCTATGATAACTCCGTAAAAATAAAAACTGAGCCCGAACAGCGAAAACTGATCCGGCGGGTTGATTATAAAACCCTCTCCGAACATCGGAAAACTTATTTCGGCGCCCCTCATAGAAGTCATAATGATCAAGTCCTTTCAAAACCGGGATCGCGGCGGGTCTTGCCCGTTTCATCCCGCGGGGTCGATCGCGGACATCGCAAGCCTTTCAGGCGTAAGGTTATCCGAAATAAACGCCGCTGTATCCTCAAGTGATATCCCGGATTGTATATTGAAAGAGTCGAGATAATTATAACCCGCAAATTCACCGGCCGCAAGCTCGGAACAAAGCCTTGAAAATCTGTCCGTCGTACGCAGCATATTTCCGTACAGCGCCTTTTTTGAGCGCTCAAAAAGGCCGGCGTCCGGCCCGTTTTTGATTATACCTGCGACTTCGTCCGTAAATTCGGAAAAAACGGCTTCGGGATCGCGGCTTTCCCCGCCGAAAATGATCGTCGCCGCCTTCGCCGCATAATCGAGTTCATATCCGAAATCCGCGTTTATCAATCCTTTGGCGTACAGCCGCGTGTAAAAAGGAGAAGAGCGCCCCATAAGGCACCGCAGCGCCAACTCTCCGGTCAGCGATTGCCGGAGCCGCTCATTGCCGTTTTCTTCCGCTTTTACTTTGGCCCCGATCATATACTGCGGTGCGGAGACCGGCATCACGGCGCTTGTCCGCAGCGTCGCCGGCAAGAGCTCCTCGGCGGCTCCGTAATCGCTTTCGGGCACGACCTGCGGCTTTTCGGGGAGTAATCTGCGGGCCGCGTCAAAGACGGCCTCAGGGTCTGTATCCCCCGCGACGCACAAGGTCATATTGGCCGGATTGTAAAAAGCTTTGTGGCACTCATACAGCGTTTCTTCCGAAATGCCGGATATGCTCTCCACCGTGCCGGCAACGGAATCTCTGATCGGATTCTCCGAATACAAACATTTCATAAGGTTGGTGTAAACGACAAAGCCGGGATCATCCTCTATCATCCGAATCTCCTGCGTTATTATGCCCTGCTCCTTGGCGACGCCGTCGGCGGTGAAATAAGGAACGGAAACAAACTCCAGCAGAGTATTGAGGTTTTTCTCAAAACCGGAGGTACAGGAAAAATGATAAGCCGTCATGCTCTGCGAAGTCCAGGCGTTCGGCGACGCGCCGTTTTCCGAAAGCACGTTAAGCGCGTTTTTTCCGTCCGGAGTATCAAACATTTTATGCTCAAGGAAATGGGCGACGCCGGCGGGCGTATCCGCCGCTTTTCCGCTCAGCTTGAATCTCCTGTCAGCCCCGCCGTAATTTGTCGCGAACAGCGCATAGCTGTGGACATATCCCGGCTTGATCGCGACATACGCCCGCAAGCCGTTTTCAAGCGTTTCCTTATACAGCTTTTCCCCGATATTGTCAAAGCTTTTAACTTCCAACGCCATCCCCCTTAAGAAAGTACACCGCGTCGCACACAACTCCGGACGCGATCTCAACGACCTGATCCGAAGTGACCTCTTCGGCAAGCGCGGCCGCTTCAAAAGGTCCGTATTCCGTCCCCGAAAGATTCGAGTCGAAATAAAATGCTTCCAGCGCGGCGGGACTGTCGCATATGAGCCTCAGATCGGAAGCGACGCTTTTTTTTGCCGCTTTCAGCTCCTCGTCTGTGACGTTCCCTTCGGCAACGGCGTCCAACTGTTTGAGTATTTCGGAGAGGGCCGCGTCGTATTTGTCAAAATCGATGCCGGACGAAACCGTCATTATGCCCTTGTGTATATCCGTGCCGGAACTCGCGAAGTAACACAGGGAAAGCTTTTCGCGCACATTCATAAACAGCTTGGAGTTCACCGAGCCGCCGTATACGGAATTAAAAACGCGAATCTTAGCGGGATCGGGTTTTTTCATACAGCCGCCGAGCCTGAAGCCCACCGCGAGTTTGCCCTGACTTACATCCATCTCCTCGGAAAAAACACGAGGCTTATCGGCGCCGGCGCTCATACGGACGTCTGTTGCGATATTCCGTTCCGAATCTCCCCTCGGCAAGGTTTCAAACGCGTATTTGACGGCGTTTTCGATTTCGGCCGGCCCGGAACTGCCGCAGTAGAATATCTCTATCGGCGAGGAGGCCAAAAGCGATTTGTAATGCGACGTCAGTTTTCTGTAATTCACGGACGAGAGCTCTTCGACAGTGCCGAGCTTGTCGGTCGAATAGTCCTCGCCGGCGCACATGAACTCATAAAGGCGTTGTATCGAATAGGCGCGTTTATCGTTCACGCGCCCGCGTATCTGCTCCGACAGCTTCTCTTTTTCGACATCGGTATAGCCGGGGAGCAAAAGCCCGCCCCGTGTATTGGGAAAAAGCAGCAGTTCGCCGGTCAGTTCGATGACCCGTCTTGTTATTTCGGCTTGAGGCGTAAAAGAATCTTCCGCAAAATCCGCGAAAAACCCAATCGCCTGTATCTCTCCTTTTTTGCGGACGATCGGAGTTACAGACGCTCCGTAAAGCTCGTCCGTCAGCCTCATTATGCTCTCCATGTCCGGGTGCGACGCCGTTCCCTGCTTGAGCACATACGGTATCAGCGCGTTTTTTGCCGCGCGGTTTTTTTTCAGCCGGGTAAGCAGATTGACGCTCAAACAGCCCGTTTTGAACTTGTTCGTTTTCAGGCATGTGAGCATAACGCCGGGCATGATCTCTTTTCTGCGGCTTTCCGTCTGCGTCCCCTCCTTTCCGCGCCCGCGGCTTATGTCCGCTTTAAGGGTTATCAGTCTTTTCTTCTTTCGCCCAATCTTCTTTCGCTTGCCAATCTTCTTTCCTCTTTCATACGCCTGTCGCTTTTTATGCGCCTGTCGCTCACATAGAGATACCTGCGCAGCTGCGTCAGCATAACGTTCGTGTCAACAGGCTTCCCCACATGGCCGTTCATGCCCGCTTCGAGACATTTTTCGATATCCTGCCTGAATACGTTCGCGGTCATTGCGATGATCGGGATATCGTCCGCGCCGGGAATGTCAAGCGCGCGAATGGAGCGCGTCGCCTCATAGCCGTCCATCTCCGGCATTTGAACGTCCATAAAGATCATTTCGTATTTGTCCGGCGCCGCTTTGAACATTTCGAGCGCCTGCGCGCCGTTTTCGGCGCACTCGACCGTCAGGCCGGTGGGTTCAAGCAGAGCTGACACGATTTCGCGGTTTATTTCAACATCCTCAGCGAGTAAGATGGTGTGTCCGGAAAAGTCGAAAGTCTCCTCTTTCTTTTTATCCGCATCTGGGTCTCTTTGAACGCCGAGAAAACCGTTGATAAGATCGATGATATCAGAGGCGAAAAGAGGTTTCTGCAGAAATTTGTCCACGCCGGCCGCTTTTGCCTCATCCTCCGCGTCGCTCCGGTCAACGGCTGAAAACAGTATTGCGACGGAGGTCCGCGCCTCATCCTTTTCGCGTATCCGGCGGGCAAGCTCAATGCCGTTCATGCCCGGCAGCCTCAAATCAAGGAAATAAACATCATGTTCCGGATCCGTCTCAAGCATTTCCAAGGCTTCCTCACCGCTTGACGCGGCCGTGCAGCATATGCCGAGGTGTTTTGACATATTTGTGAAAAACTCGCGGACTTCGGCTTCGTCGTCAACCGCGAAAACACGGATATTACTCCAATTTATGCCCTCGGCAAGTCTGAGGACCCGCGCCTTCACATCCCGTTTGAGCAGAACGTTAAACGTAAAGGTCGCCCCGTGCCCTGCCTCGGACTGCGCCCAAATCTCTCCGTCCATCATTTCGACAATGCGCTTGGAGATCGCAAGTCCCAGTCCCGTACCGCCGAATTTGCGCGCCGTGCCGGCTTCAGCCTGTTCAAAAGAATTGAACAGACGCGATTTTTGTTCCTCGGTGATTCCGATATCGTTATCCGTGACGCTGATCTGCAGCCGGCACATATCATCCTCTTCCGACAGCAAAATGCAGTCGATCCGTATGACGCCTTCCTCGGGAGTGAACTTGACCGCGTTTGAAAGAAGGTTTGTTATTATTTGGGAGAGCCTCTGATCGTCCCCGATAAGCGAACGCGGCACATCGTTGTCTATATTGACGTATATGCGCTGCCGGCGCTCATCTGCCCTGAACCCTATCACGTTTATCGTTTTTTGCAGCATTTTTTCAAAATCGAACTCGGTAAGCGACAATTCGAATTTTCCGGCCTCGATCTTCGAAAAATCAAGTATGTCGTTTACGACGCCGAGCAAGTGCTTTGAAGCGTCGTCTATCCTGCTGAAAGAATAGTCTTTCCTCTCAACGGTCGAAGACGACATGCCGATCTGCGTCATGCCGATGATCGCGTTGAGCGGCGTTCTGATCTCATGGGACATGTTCGAGAGGAAGTCCCCCTTCGCGTGCCCGGAGCGAACCGCCTGCTCAAGGGCGGCGTCGCGTTCTTTCTCCATTATGTCGCGGGCGACGGCGCTTGAGATAGCGCTCGACACCATGCCGACCAGCATGGCGTCGCTCTCGCTCCAGGCGCGGAATTTTTCGTGTTCCTCGATGCTCATAACGCCCCACAGATCGTCGTTGACGTAGATCGGCGCGCATATGAACGACATAAGGCCGCCCCGCTCATGGAATATCTCAAATATTCCGTCTTCATGGGTAAGGACGTTGTCGCAATATATGATCGGGACCTCCTTGCCGTCCTCTCTGAAGCGGGGAAACAATTCCCTGATAATGCCGCTGAACCCTTTCTGAGAGGCATTCGGCGTATACTTGGGATCGGAAAACCACACATACTCCGGACGGCTGATCTCCGAATTTTTTTCAAAAACGGCGACAAGCACGCGCACCACGTTCAAAAAAGCGCCCATGCGAGCCAGTGCTTTGCGTATCATATCGCCCATCGGTTCTTTTGAGATAAAGCTCTTTGAAATATCCGCCATGAGCTGCTGCTGCGCTAAGCGGCCCGCCACCTGATGCAAAACTTCATTACGCTCTACGGCGTTCGCGAGCATAATGCCGCCGGAGAGCAATATCGCCCGGTCGCTTTCCGATAACAGACGTTCGCTGTGACAGTCGTCAAAGCCGATCATCCCCCAAAAACGCTCCCGTACGAATATCGGCGCAATAAAAACCGATAAGATATCCTGCAATTCGAGTTGGCTCCGCTCTTTCGGCGAGAGGTCTTTCACCGCGCTGTTAATACATTTTCCTCCGGAGAGTATTTCTCTCCAGCCGGGGATCGCCTCGTCGTACGGTAAGTCGACCGTATGAGTGAGGTTTATTTGTGACGACGCGTTGCTGAGCCATTCGATGATCTGCGTGCAGTAGAGTTTTCCGTCCGCCTCATGGTTTTTCCATAACTGTACCCGGTCGGCGCCCGCGGCGTTGCCCAACATCCCCATACAAAGACGCAAGTTGTTTTCATGATTTTCGTTTTTTGACTGAAGCAGTACGCCGGCCGCGTCGCTCAACGCGGTCATCATACAGTCGCGCCGCTTGATTTCGAGCATCAGCCGCTCATTCTCGCGCAACTCGTCCGCCGAAGCGCGGTCCGCGCCGCGCTTCGACAGATCCTTTAGTTTATTCGGCGCCGCCGGCGTGTTTTTCGGTTGCCGAGAAGCATCCACCCCTGCTTCCGCCCTTTCCGTTATTTCCCTTCGAAAGAATATTTGCCGGCTCGCTGTTTCCGGCGCCGGGATTCTCTTCCCGGTCAATACTTTCCGAAATTACCTTCTCTTGAAAACTCGCTCTTCGGCTGTTCCTCCGCGGCAACATGCCCGGCCGTATGCCCGCCCGGCGCCGGCAGGTTCATTTTTCCGGTGCCCTTAGACGTTTTAAAGCGGGATATAAGTTCTTGAAGCATGGCGGACTGTCCGCTCATTTCCTCGGACGCCGCGGCGCTTTCCTCGGCAGTCGCGCTGTTTTGCTGGACGACCTGCGCCACTTGGTCTATACCTGTCGTGACCTGTGCCATGGCATGGCTCTGTTGATAAGAGATCGATTGGATGTTTTCTATATCAACAGCGTTTTTCTTGGATATCTCCACCACCGACTGCAAACTTTCGTTCACCTTTTCAACTATCCTGTTGCCTCCCTCAACGCTCTGCGAACTGCTTTCGAGCAAAGCGGCCGTTTCCTTTGCCGCCTCCGCGGATTTGGACGCCAAATTGCGTACTTCCTCGGCCACGACCGCGAAGCCCTTGCCGTGCTGTCCCGCGCGAGCCGCTTCCACAGCCGCGTTCAGCGCCAGGATATTCGTCTGGAACGCTATATCGTCTATCACCTTCGTCGTTTTCAATATGTCCTTGGATTTTTCGTCGATAGTCCTCATCGCCGCCATCATCCGGTCCATCTGTTCAGTGCAAACGCCCATCAGCTCTCCCGATTTTCGGACTTCTTCCAACGCCGCCGAGGCGGTTTTGGAGCTTTCTTTCGCCATGTTGTTGATCTCCGATATGGAAGCCGAAAGCTGCTCAACGGCAGACGCCTGTTCGGTCGAGCCTTGCGCCAATGCCTGCGCGCCGCCGGCTATCTGTTTGGACCCTGTCGAAACCTGTCCGGCGGAAGCGTTTATTTCTCCGAACATCCCGTTGAGCGTGCTGACCACATGGTTCAGCGATCTGCCCATAACATCCGCTTCGGAAAGCAATTCCAAGTTCAGAGTCAGGTCGCCTTTTGCAACGGTATCAAGCTCCGCGGCGACAGTTGTCACATGCTTTATGAATGAGGCGGTATTGGAAATGGTCTGTCCGATCTCATCTCTGTATTGCCCGAATTTGTTTATTTCCGCCAAATCCCCGGGGGTCAGTGTGATGTCTCCGGTAGTGCCCGCTTTTTTCATAAAGCTCGAGAGGACGTTAAGAGGCTTGCTTATCAAACCTGAGACGTAGAACGTTATGATGACGGATAAGATTAAAGTCAGCGCCATCAAGACTATGATAGTGATCATAAGCGTAGTAAATATCCCGTCGTTTTTGATATTCTGCGCCAAAGCCGAGGCGTCGTTAGAAGACGTGCTGTCTCTGAGCCCGTTCGTTATGGGGGCGATGACTCCCGCATTGCTTAAAAAATAGTTGTAAGCGCCGTCATAATCCCCTTGCTCTATCATGGGCCACATGGCCGTTTTCATTTGCGCGTAAGGGCCTTTCCAAGCGTCGCGGGCGGTCAAAAAGTCGGTTTCCGTACTCGGGTCCGAGATCAACGCCTCATAGATCGCAATATTTTCATCAACAAGTTTGTCGCTTTCCGCTATTCCCGCAATGAGCGAGCGCACCCTGTCAGGGTCGCTGCTTGACAGGAATATGTTACGGATATCGCTTCGCTGAGCGCCGAATTGTTCCCTGATGTTCGCCAAGGCTCCTATTGCGACTATCTCATTGTCATAAAGGTCGGACGCGCCTTGATTGAGTCTCATCATTCCTATGATTCCCATTATGCCGAGAATTACAGCAAGTATGATGACAATGGAAAAACTGAGCATAAGCTTCAAGCTGATTTTAAGATTCTTCATTCTTCTGACCTCCGATTATATCTGACGTCGCCGCTGTATGCCGACGCTGCGCGGCCCGGGTTCGCGCAGAACCGATAAATGCGGCGGCGGAGATTGAAACTCCGCCCGGAATTCTGCCCGAGCTTACAAGTGTTTGTATTTTACCGGATTTCGGCAAAAAAAAAAGCCTTTTTACACAATATCTCAACTTTATTTACAAAATTTACAAATCTTTATTTCTTAAATTATGTTCCGTTTCAGGCGCGATCCGGGAATTCAATCCGGAAAGGATAAATCTGCGAGAGTTTGCCGGGGAAATATCCCCGGCAAACTCTCAAACCTTCCCTCCGCCTCAGTCTGCGCGGGCCGGGATATCAATACTTGTCGTTCGGACCGTCTTCGTCCGCCGCATGCACCGTCGGCGCCGGCATGGCTTTCTGTTTCGCGGCGGGCAACCCTTTGTGCGCACCGCCGTCTGCCAGCTTGAACTGGGAAAGAAGGTTTTGCAGCATACTCGCTTCGCCGCTCATCTCCTCGCTGGCTGCGGCGCTTTCCTGCGCCGTCGCGCTGTTTTGCTGTACGACGTTTGCCACCTGGTCAATACCGTGGTTGATCTGCGTTATTCCGGTGGACTGCTGCTCGGACGATTGGGCGATCTCGCTTACGATCAGGCTGCTTTCGTTGATCCCGGACACGATCTCCGCAAGGCTCGCGGCGGTATCCGTCGCGATGCGCGAGCCCAATTCGGCTTTCTCCATTGAGTTGGCAATCAAACCTCCGGTGTCCTTCGCGGCTTCGGCGCTCTTGGCGGCCAGATTGCGGACTTCCTCCGCAACGACCGCAAAACCTTTGCCGTGCTGTCCGGCCCTCGCCGCTTCCACGGCGGCGTTTAAAGCGAGGATGTTGGTCTGGAACGCGATATCGTCGATGACTTTGATGACCTTGTTGATGCTCTGACTGGCAAGGTTGATGTCTTTGACAGCGGTCATCATCTCGTCCATCTGCCGGCTGCCTGTTTCGGCGTTTTGCTTAATGGTATTGGCGAGTACGGCGGCGCGCCCGGCCAGTTCCGCGTTGTCCTTTGTCTTTCGCGCTATTTCCGATATGGACGCTGACAGCTCCTGCACCGAGGAGGCCTGCTCCGTCGAACCCTGCGCCAAGGCTTGAGAGCCGTTGGCGATCTGGTTGGAGCCGGATGTGACGTGATCGGCGGAGACATGGATCTCCCTGAACATTTCGGTCAGGCGGTCGACCATCATGCGCATCGCGTTGCCGTAAGAGTCCTGCTCCGAGCGTTGGACGACGAATGTGGTCAGATCGCCGCCGGATACATCCTCCAGAGTCTTGAGCTTTCGCTGCATCATCTCGATCACCGACGCAAATGAATCCGCCATCTGCCCGAGTTCGTCATGCATTGTGCGATAGTTCGTGATTTTCTCGTCGGTGTCGCTGTCCATGATGAAGTTGCCCGTTTTCGCAAGTTTGACCATGACTGAGGCGAGGAAAGACATCGGCTTGCTGACGAGGCTCGCCATATAAAGAGCAATGATCACCGCGATCAAGGCGATAGGGACGGAGACAATTATAAGTGTCCTGACCGTCTTGGCTGAGGAAGCTTCAGCGTACGCGGTCTCTGTTTTGGCGACCTCATCCGTCATACTTATCAGGACGTTGGAAGCATCCCTAAGCGAATCTGTGATCGTCGTCCCGGAAATGACGATCTCCATGGCGCCCGTATAATTGCCCTCGTGTGCTTCGGCATAGGCTTTGTCGCAAAAATCACTCTTGTATAATTGGAATACATCGCGAAGTTCCTTCAGGTCGACGAGCAGAGTGTTCAGATCGTCTTTCGGCAGTCGTTCGTCGCTCTTTACAATAGCTTCGAAGCCGTCAAGCACAGCCATGCCTTCTTTATAGGCGGCCGCCGCGTCCTTTTCGAATAATTCTTCCATCCGCGCCGTATCGTTCGTCGGCGCGTACATGATGATCGTCGCCACTATGCGGCGAAGGTCACGGGCAGCGCCTCGGAAGTCCTGCATTTCGGCTTTGGCCGCAACCGGATGTTTGAGCGTATACGTAAAGGCTTCTTCGACGTATCGCAGCTCTATGATCGAAAACACGGCCAAAGCGATCATCATTATTACAACCAGCAGGAAGCTGATCAGCATCTTGGATTTCATCCTCAAGTTTTTAAACCATTTCATGTTTAGACCTTCTCTCCGTTTTTTCGTGAATCTCGGGAATGACCCGATAATTGCCCGGCAATTACCCAAGCCTCAAATCGCGAAGTTGACTTCTCCTGATATAAGATTGTATTTGGCGCCTGTGATCAGCAGCTTCCCCTCGTCGACATATCGCGACAGAATGGGGCTGACGCCCAATTCGGATACGGTATGCCTGATGTTTTCGTCCTCGCAGCGGCAGTTCAGATCGTGCCCGCCTTCGGCCCGCACCCTCTCGATCGAAGGTTCGATCTCGCGGATGATAGCGCCGATATTCGGGCCGTGCTCTCCTCCGGCCACAGCGGCTGCCACCGCGCCGCATTTTTCGTGGCCCAGCACCAACACGACGCGGGCGTGCAGATGCTCGACGGCGAATTCGACGCTTCCGACCGATATGGCGTCGGCGACGTTTCCCGCCGTCCGTACCACAAAGAGTTCACCGATGCCCATGTCGAACACGATCTCCGGCGGGACGCGGGAATCGGAGCATCCGAAAACGACTGCCAAAGGAGTTTGGCCCTTCTCCGCAAGCGCGGAACGGGCATGGGAATAATCTGCCCCATGTAACGTATTTCCGGTAACATACCGTTTGTTGCCGTCCTTGAGAATCTGTAAAGCCCGGGCACTGTCTGTTTTTTCAAAAAGGTCTTTACGCAATGGACATTCCTCCCACTGATGCGGTTTTCGGCAGATCGAATAATATACGTTGACCACCTGTCATAACTTATAATAATTTTATAGATTGCCGACAAGACTGTCAAGTTAATAAATTCGCCTTGCAGTTTTTAACTTATCAAAAATGATGCAAAGCCGGTATATATTGCAGTTGTTAAATACGCGGACAGGGGGACGGGCTATGATCATTCCGCTTAAAATTCACAATATTCGCGGCGCCGGTCATGGTTTTTATCTTTCGGGAAACGCCGCGCGCCCGCGCGCGGTTGAGGAGGATTCTCTCCCGAGAAAAAAGAAAGGCCGCCGGCTTGCCGCCGCGGCCGGATTATTGTTGTTGCTCGGGCTTATTTGTTTTGCGGTGCTGGAAGCGCTTATCATCGGAGCGGCCCGGTCGGACAAGGACCCGGAAGCGGACTGGCTGATCGTTCTCGGCGCGGGACTTTACGGCACGTCTCCTTCGCTCACTCTCAGGGAACGTCTTGACGCCGCCTTGGACTATCTCGAGACCTATCCTGATTCCGTCGCCGTCGTTTCCGGGGGACAAGGCAAGGATGAACTCATATCGGAAGCCCTTGCCATGAAAAACTGGCTCGAATCCCGAGGTATCGGCTCTGAGCGCATAGTAACTGAGGACAGGTCAAAAAACACGGCTGAGAATATCGCGTTTTCATTGGAGCTCATACGCGGTCTCGGCGGGACCCCCGAAAACGGGGTGGCGATAGCCACAAGCGAATACCATATATTCAGAGCAAAGCTTATCGCCGAAAGCCACGGTATCCGCTCTTTCGGAGTGGCGGGCTTAACATCGCACCCCGCGCTGAAAATCAGATATTTTATCCGAGAGGCATTCGGAGCGGCTCACTTTACGGTATTCGGCGCCTGAAAGGGCGCCGAATTCGCAATCTCCGGTTATTCGAGCTTCGAGCATATCTTAAAAACGGCATACCTCGCTTATCCACCCGCGTGTATCTTCGACTTTGCCCCACTGTATGTCGGTCAGCGTATCATAAAGCCTTTGCGTCAATTCGCCGATTTTAAAACCGGATACCGTATATTGTCGGTTTTTGTAAGATATTTCGCCGACAGGCGATACTACGGCGGCCGTTCCGGTGCCCCAGGCTTCTTCCAATGCCCCGCTCCCGGCCGCGGCTGTCAGTTCGTCGACCGACAGATCCCTTTCCTCGACCTCATAACCCCATTCGCGTAAAAGCTCCAAACATGATTTCCGCGTGATCCCCGGTAAAACGCTTCCGTTGAGCGACGGGGTTATTATTTTTCCGTTTATCTTAAACATGACGTTCATGCTGCCGACTTCCTCGACATATTTTTGATGTACGCCGTCGAGCCACAGCACCTGACTGTATCCTTTGGCGGTCGCCCGGTCGGCCGCCCTTATGGATGCGGCGTAATTGCCTCCGCATTTCGTATATCCCGTCCCTCCGCGCACGGCGCGCACATCCTCGTCCTCGATAATGATCTTCACGGGGTTGACCCCTTCGGGATAATAACTGCCAACCGGACACGTGATTATCACAAACAGATATGTACTGCTCGCATGTACTCCCACGTGCGGTTCGGTCGCTATTACGAAAGGCCGTATATAAAGCGAGGCAAAAGACTCGCTCGGCACCCAATCCTTTTCAAGCCGCGTGAGCTGCACTAAAGCTTCAAGAAATATATCCTCGGGCAGCTTCGGGACACACAGTCTTTCCGCGGATACGTTCATTCGCCGGATATTTTCCATGGGACGGAAAAGCCTGATCCTGCCGTCGGCGGTCCTGTATGCCTTCATACCCTCGAATACCTCTTGGGCGTAATGGAATACCATGGCGGAAGGGTCAAGGCTGACGGGGCCGTAAGGAACGATGCGCGGATCAAACCAACCCCTGCCTTCCTCATAATCCATAAGAAACATATGGTCCGTAAAGTAGGTTCCGAAGGGCAGATTCTTCATATCGGGTTTCGTTTTGAGCTTGTCTGCCGCTTGAATTTTTATTTGTTCCACAAAAATCACCTCAAATTATCTTTTCACTCGGAATCATCAGTTTTTCAAGCTCGATACCGGCGCTGGGATCCTGCCTCCCCGCGATATGAAATCCGCGCTCGAAAATTCATGCACGGGCATTACGGGGGCGCCGCCCAACAGACCTCCGAATTCGACCCTGTCGCCGACTTTCATGCCCGGTACCGGGATTATACGCACCGCAGTTGTTTTGGAGTTTATCATGCCGATGGCGGCCTCGTCCGCGATTATCGCCGAGATCGTTTCGGCGGGCGTATCCCCGGGAACGGCGATCATGTCAAGTCCGACGGAGCATACGCAGGTCATTGCTTCAAGCTTATCGACGGTGAGCGCTCCCCTCTCTGCCGCTTCGACCATTCCCTCGTCTTCGGAGACCGGAATAAAAGCGCCGGACAATCCCCCTACAGAAGAGCCGGCCATTACTCCGCCTTTCTTGACCGCGTCATTCAAGAGCGCCAACGCCGCCGTGCTGCCGTGCGTCCCGCAGACCTCCAAGCCCATCTCTTCCAGTATCCTTGCCACGCTGTCCCCCGCGGCGGGCGTCGGAGCAAGCGACAGATCAACGATCCCGAACGGCGCGCCGAGCCTTTTACAGGCTTCTCCCGCCACGAGTTGACCCACGCGGGTCACCCGGAAAGCAGTTTTTTTGATCATCTCAGCCAACTCGTCGAACGGACATCCTCTGACAGCCTTAAGCGCCTCCCGGATCGCGCCCGGTCCCGAAACTCCGACGTTTATCACCGTTTCTCCTTCGCCGGGACCGTGAAACGCTCCCGCCATGAAAGGATTGTCGTCCGCCGCGTTGCACAGCACCATAAGCTTCGCGCAGCCGTAACCGCCGGCGCCGGCGGTCAAAGCGGCTGTTTTTTTGATCGTTTTGCCCATAAGGGCCACCGCGTCCATATTGATTCCCGCTTTTGAGGAACCCACTTCCACGGAGGAGCAGACA
This sequence comes from Oscillospiraceae bacterium, assembly GCA_009782435.1. Classification (GTDB taxonomy): domain Bacteria; phylum Bacillota; class Clostridia; order Oscillospirales; family Oscillospiraceae; genus WRJA01. The sequence goes on along the minus strand of WRJA01000003.1, from coordinate 34,541 downwards.
TATTTTGTCTCTGCGAGCGCCTCGGGTATAGCTCTTATGAGCTTTATATCCGCGTTTGTGCATCCCTTTTTGACAAGCGCGGAAAATCCCCCGATAAAATCAACGCCGGTCTCCTTTGCCGCTTTATCCAAGCATAAAGCGAAAGGAACGCAGTCTTCCGTTTCGGACGATGCGCAAATAAGCGCAACCGGCGTAACGGCCACCCGTTTGTTGACTATGGGTATACCGAACTCCGACTCGATATCCCGGCCTGTCTCAACAAGTTTTTCGGCGGACCTTACGATCTTATCGTATATCTTGGAACAGGCTTTTCCGGGGTCGGCGTCACAGCAATCAAAAAGCGATATCCCCATTGTTATCGTGCGGACGTCCAAATGCTGCCTGTCGAACATTTCTATCGTTTGAAGTATTTCGCTTCGGTTTATCATATTCGTTTCTCCGCAGGGCGGGACCGGATCCCGCCGCATTTTATATCCTGTGCATAGCGTTGAAGATATCCTCGCGCTGAATCCTGATGTCGAGCGCCTTTTCGGCGCCCGTTTGCCTGAGCTCTTCCGCCAACTCCGAAAACGTCGCGGCGCAGGCCCCGGCATCTGCCAGCATGATCATTGTAAAGTATTCCTGCAGCACGGTTTGGCTTATATCGAGTATATTGACGCCGCGAGCGGCCAAAACCGTGCAGACCTCCGCGATTATCCCAACGCGGTCTTTTCCTATCACCGTAACGATAGCTCTCATCTCGGTTTATTCCTCCCTTTGGCCGTTTGCAGATGAGCCGTACCCGGCTCCAACTCGTCCAAGGTCAGTTCAAAAGCCGGAATGAACTTGTCGAGGAAGTATTCCACCTCGGGCATCTTCATCGCTTTGAGTTTTTCCAAGGTCTGTTTCTCGGCCGATATGAATTCGCTGTTGCCGGCCTTCCGTTCCTCAATGCATTTTATGTATGCGGAAAGCTTGTCCGCCGCGCGAACGACGGCGAGCGTTTCCTCGTTTGCGTTTTGGAATAAAAGCGGTCTGTAAGCTTCTCTTATCTCCGCGGGCAGCATATCCGTGAGTTTTTCGGAAGCTGTTTTTTCAACTTGCCTGTACGCGCTTATGATATGACGGTCATGGTATTTTACCGGAGTCGGCAGATCGCCCGTTAAGATTTCCGGCGCATCGTGGTACAGGGCCAAAACGGCAGCCTCATTCGGGTCGCAGGGGATGCCGTATACGTCGCGTCTTATAACGGCAAGAGCATGCGCCGTGACCGCCGCCATATGACTGTGTTCCTGCACGTTCTCAAAACAGCTGTTGCGCATCAGTCCCCATCGTCTTATATGTTTCATGCGGGATATAAAAGCAAAAAAGCTGCTGCCCATATTTTGATTATTCCTTTCACCGGTAAAAGCAAGACGGATGATGATAATAATACACGCCGCGCCCTTTGTTGTAAAGAGCGCCGGCGAAAGTAAAAAGTTTCTTTTTCCCGTATATCGGAAAATCTCCGAGAACCTGCGGCTCCCTTGCCGGGGCCGGATGCATCCCCCGCCGGGGGAGGGGAATGCCCGATATTAAATGCCGGAGCGTTTTACCCCGGACCGGGCATATCGATCAAGGCCGACAGCCTTTCAACGATCTGCGAATATTCGGAGCGAATCAGATTTTCCCGCAGCCAATCGATCGGGATATCATCGGTTTCGTAATCATAGACATCCAATTCTTTCATGGCCGTGTCCGCTTTTTCCACGTCGTAATTATCGCAGGCTGTCATCAACCTTATCAAGATCTCTCTGTCCGGCTCGGCTTTTTTCGGCTTGGGATTTTTTTCCGCCGCCGCATCCAGCGCATCTTCGATATCGAGCGTGAGTTTTCGGACGATTTCGATGAATTTCGGGTTGTTTTCACTCACAAAACCGTAATTTCTTTCTCTCGCCGCATCTTCCAGCGCTTCCGCCGCGTCGCCTGCCTCCTGCGCGCAAATACCGCGGCTCGATCCTTTGATGCCGTGAACGATAACGACATAATCGTCCAAGGTCTCCTCTTTTACATCGCCGATCTTTTCAAGCAGAGGTTTGGTATTGACGGCGAAAGACCTCAATACCTGCATATAGGATTCTTCATCCCCTCCGAAGCGTTCGAGTCCTCTTTGCAGATCGACTCCGGCGGGCGCCCTCAGCGCCCCCGCCGCCGGTTTTATCGAAGCCGGGCTTTCGGTTTTTCTGTCCGTGTCCCCTGTTGACGCTTTGTCACTCAGCCATTGCTTGATTATCCCGTCAAGGCTCGCGACTTCGATGGGTTTCGACAAAAATCCCTGAAAACCCCTGTCCATGAACAGTTGCTCATTACCGACGATGGCGTCGGCGGTGCAGGCAATTACGGGTACGTTTTCAGCGTACTCCGTGCCTGTCTCCCGTATGCGGCGGAGAGCTTCCGTACCGTTCATTCCCGGCATCATATGATCCATGAATATCAAATCATATTTGACTTTTTCCTCCCTCACGGTGTCTACGGCCTGTATGCCGTCTGTTACACAGTCGATGTGCATGCCGTAAGGTTTCAAAAGACCTTTCGCGACGTCTAAATTGGTCAAATTATCGTCTACCACAAGCACTCGCGCGTCAGGTATCTTGATCCGGTCCGGTCCGGCGTGATCGCGCCGTTTGTGGTCGGAATAGCGGAAACTTTTCAGGTTTTCCGTTATCTCCGGGCCTATCGTTGCCTCCGCTACAAAGCCCTGCTTCAGCTTGACCGTGAATACGCTGCCTTTGCCGTACTCGCTTTCCGCTGTGACCGCTCCGTCCATCAACTCCGCCAGCCTTTTCGTAATGGGGAGTCCGAGACCTGAACCCGGGGTCAGACGGTTGGCTTCGGGCTCAAGCCGCGAGTATTCGGCAAACAATCCGCCCATATCCTCGGGACTGATGCCCTTGCCGGTATCCCGCACCCAAATCGTCATCCAGACATCCTCGCCGTCGCGCTCGCAGCGGACGCTCATTTCCACGTAACCTTCATCAGTATATTTAAAAGCGTTCGACAGCAGGTTATTGAAGATCTGCTTGACGCGAAGGTCGTCGCCGAAGAGCTGCATCGGCAGATTCTCGTCGATATCCGGAATGAAGCGGACGGGCTTTGAACCGACGTGCATGACGCTCTGGGTGATCGTGTCGTTCAGCAAACTCGGGACGTCGTACCGTATCGGCACGAGCTCAAGCTTGCCCGCCTCTATCTTTGAAATATCCAAAATGTCGTTTACCATGCTTAAAAGAGTCGTTCCGGCATTGTTGACCTTTTCGATATTCAACTGCGCTTCCCCGTTAATTTCCTCGGCGTCAAGCGCAAGCCCGGACAGCCCGATGATGGCGTTCAGAGGGGTGCGCATTTCGTGGCTCATCTTTGCCAAAAAGTCGCTCTTTGCATTGTTGGCGTTTTGGAGGTTCAACATCATTTCGTTGCGCAGCAAAGCGTTGGCAATAACGATCCCGCCGGAATTCATAATCATTTGCTCATTTTCGGTGAATATCGTTTCCCCGCGGAAATTATCATACGCCACAAATCCCCAGAACAGATCCTGAATAAACACCGGAGTGATGAAAACAGACAACAAGCCCTGAGGGGCAAGATGCTCCCTGACTTTTTCCGGCATGTCGCGCACCAAGCCGGTTATGCAGTTTCCTTTTGAGAGGGTCTCTTCCCATCCGGGGACCTTTTCGGCGTAACACCTCGGCGCTGTTACGCTGTAAGGCGCGCCGTTGTATGCGGATAATTCTATTCCGTCCCTCCACTCAAAAATCTGCCTGTAATGAAGCATATTGTTATTTGTATAATTTTTCCAGATTGATACGCGGTCGACTCCGATGGTCCCCGCCATAATACCCATGCACCGGTGCAAGTCTTGAGAGAAAGCGCCCGGTTCCGAGCGGAGCAGCGTACCGGCAGCCAGATTAACGGCGTTGAGCAGGGCGATGTTGCGGTTGATCTCAGCGAGCATCCTTTGCTGCTCGCTCAGGTCGCGCACATAGACGGCTACGATGTAATCGCCGCCGGAAGCGACCCGAACAAGAGTGACCTCCGCCGGAAGCGGCGTGCCGTCTCTTTTCAGGTGCATCCATTCGCTGACGCATTTGCCTTCCTCAAAGGTTTTTTTGAGTAAATATTCGGTTTTTTCGAAGGAGCGCTGTCCGTCAGGCTGATATTCCGGCGAAAACTGCAGGAAATCATCCAAAAATTCCTGTTTGTCTTCAGCGCCGAACATCCTGACGCTTCCCTCGTTGCATTTGAAGATACTTAAATCTTTGTTCCACAAATTACAGGAAAAAGGCATTTCCTCAAGTAAAAGCTCAGTGTATTCGTTCGTCTCGCGGATCATCGCTGCCTGCGCGTCGCGGTCGAAAGCGTTTGCCATCATCATGCTGACAGAGCGGAGGATGCTGATTTCACTCTGCGTGAAAGTGCGCTCGCTCCGGCAGTCGTCAACACTGAAAAAGCCCCAGAACTTATCACGCAAAAAAAGAGGTATAATAACGATCGTTTTCATATCGTACGCGCCCAAAAACGCCCTGTCGTCAGCAGAGAGTTCCGAAACGGGCCCGTTAATGCATTCGCCGCGAAGGAACATTTCTTCCCATTCCGGTTTGTCGCTGTACGGAAATTCCAAGCCGAGGGGAACCGGTCTCTTCTTTTTTCCTTCCTCGCTCAGCCATTCATATGTGTGGATAAAATGTAAAGACCCGTCCTTCATCTCATTGCGCCAGATCTGGACGCGATCGACGTCCGTTGAGAGTCCCACAAGAGCCATGCTCTCCATCAGCGCTGTCTCAAATCCGGTCTTTTCCTCGGTCGACAGAAGTATCGTCGCGGCGCGGTTTCCCGTGGTCAGCAGCTTATCGCGCCGCCCTATTTCCTCCATCATTTGTTTGTATTCGCGCAGATCCCGCGTATAACCGGCAACGACGTATTCATCTTCATATTTTACCCGGACAAGCGTGATCTCACAGGGCAGAAGCGTCCCGTCCGGTTTTTTATGCATCCATTCGAAAACAAGTCTGCCTTCCTCAAATGCTTTGTCAAGTATCAGGATAGTCGTCTCCCGCGAGCTCCGGCCGTCCGGCTGATACTCGGGAGAAAAATCGAAATATCTGTCCATGTACTCACTCTTGTTTTCAAGTCCGAAAAGCTTGACGGTTTCATCGTTGCACTCGAATATTTTGTGATCCCTGTTCCACAGCCGGCAGGCAAGCGGAGTAGCGTCAAGCAAAAGCTTAATGCGCTCGTGCTCGTCCAATATTTTAGCCTCCTGCTCCCGAATGGTCCTGAAAGGTTTAATGGCGATCCCGGAAACGATGAAGGATACGGCGACTCCGACGGCCAAAAAAACAAGAGCGGCTGTTAACAGCCCGTTTTGAGCATTTCTCTGGGGCCCTTCATGCAAAGGCGCCACAACGCCTATCCGCCAGCCTACGATGGACCCTGTGACGTATTTGTATACGCACAGGCGCTCCTGTCCCTCGAAAACATATTTGCCCGAACCGGGATTCATGTCGGATATCATTTTTTGGTAAAATACGCCCGCCGTTTCCATTTCACGGTCGGTTTCGGCTTCCTTAATGAAATTACGCTGCCGCAAGACCAGATCCGATCGGTAATTGGCAACGAAAGTGCCTTCCGCGTCAACTATAAATATGTTGCCGGTCTGCCATAACCTGTACTGCGAGAGCAAATCTGAGAACAGCATACCCGGAACGGTCGCCGACAGTATCATATCAGGCCCCATCGGCACGAAAACATGTATGACCAAATCCCCTTTTACCCTGTTATAGTGCGGAGAAGATATTATCTTCACACCGTCAAAGACCGGCTGCACGAGATCTCTCTCTGAGAGAAAAACATTATGCGCGACCGGTGAGCCGCAATTGACGACGAGCCCGTTGCGGTCGTATACCGCCAGCGAAATAAACTCCTCGAATTCTTCCTCCTGAGACGCCATGACCGCCTTCATTTCTTCAACCGAATCGGCTTGCAGTATCCTCTCAGCCACAGTTTCGGCGTTGGATTTCAGAAGTCCGATCTTCGTTGTGACCACGGTATTGGCGATATCCAACGCCAAGGACAGCTCGTGTTCCATGACGTCAGCCATATTACGATTGATAAATGTCAGGCTTGAATAATAATTTGCCGCCGTGACCGCAAGAAAGATCGACATGATCACCAGTACGGCTCTCGTTCGCAACGACATGTTTAAAATATCCTCTTTTTCAACATTTGCGGTCATTATAGCACGTCCGCCGAGGCAAAACAACGCTAACATAAACATAATATGCCTTTACGCTTTACAAATAATATAAGTTATGATATCATTTCCGAGCTTTGACCCCCGCGCCGGGTCCCGGGATACAGCCTGAAAGGGCGCCTTTCCGCCCGCGACTCAGCCGGAGGGTATAGAACCGACAAGAAAGGAGCACCCCGAACAATGATCACAAAGGAGCAAAAAACCACCGTCATCAACGACAACCGCACGCACGACTCCGACACGGGTTCCCCGGAAGTACAAATAGCCATACTGACCGAACGCATCACACAGCTGACGGAGCACCTGAAACAACATAAAAAGGATAATCACAGCCGTCTCGGTATGTTGAAAATGGTCGGAAAGCGCCGCCGTCTCCTCGACTATCTCGCAAAAAAGGACATCATGCGGTACAGGGCCTGCATCGCCAAACTCGGTATCCGCAAATAAGACGCCGCGGGGGGTATTAAGCCCCCCCGCTGTTCTGTAATTCCCGAAAAACACCGTAAACAACCGGAGCGATACGCCCTTTAGCAGTTGAAAGCATGTCCGAACGACCGGACACGGTTTCAAATGCTAAAAGGACAAAAAGCTCCGTTGAAAATCGAAAGGAGCCCCCCAATGACAGTAAAACAAAAAACATTCCCCGATGAAAAGCGCTATGAGATCGACTTCGCCGGCCGCCCGCTCGTTCTGGAAACGGGCAAATTGGCCGAACTTTGCAGCGCCGCCGTATTGGTCAAATACGGAGATACCGCCGTCCTCGTCACCGTGACCGCCTCCGCGAAACCGAGAGACGGCATAGATTACTTCCCTTTGGCGGTCGACTTTAACGAAAAGCTTTACGCGGTCGGGCGAATCCCGGGCAGTTTTATGCGCCGCGAAGGCCGGCCCTCTCTGCCCGCCGTTCTGGCCGGAAGACTGATAGACAGGCCTATGCGGCCGCTTTTCCCGCCCGACCTTCGAAACGACACGGTCATCACCTGCGAAGTCCTCTCCGTTGACAGGGACTGCTCCGCCGAAGTCGCGGCCATGATCGGAGCTTCCGCCGCCGTGACGATTTCCGACATCCCTTGGAGCGGCCCTTTGGGCGGAATAGTTTTGGGATGGGACGGGGAAAAATATCTGTTCAACCCAACCAAAAAAGAGCGCGAAAAAAATCTCATGACCGTTACCGTCGCCGCGACCTCGGAAAAGATAGTCATGATAGAAGCCGCCGCCGATCAGGTCCCCGATGAAATAATGTACGAGGGCATACTGCTGGCGCATGAAAAGATAAGGCCCGTCATCGATCTCATCGATCGTATGAGGGCGGAGATCGGCAAAGAAAAGTTCAGTTACGAAAAAGCCTCATTCGACGACGAGTTATTCGAAAAACTCTGCGAAAACGATATGTCCGGCATGGAATTTTGCATGGATACGGACGACAAGAATATAAGAGAGGCAAGAGTCAACGAATGGGTCGACGCCGTTACCGGAAAATACGAAGAGGCCCACCCGGACATGGGCAAACACATGGAGGAGATCCTCTACAGACTCCAGAAAAAAATCGTCAAGCGTCAACTGCTTGAAGGCAAAAGGGTCGACGGCAGGGCGCCGGACGAGATCCGCCCCTTGGCAGCGGAAGTCGGCCTTATCCCGCGGGTACACGGCTCGGGCCTTTTCACCCGCGGCCAGACTCAGATACTGACGATAGCAACGCTGAATACGTTGTCGGCGTCTCAAAAACTCGACACCATATGGGAGGAAGAATCAAAGCGTTTTATCCACCACTACAATTTCCCTTCCTATTCGGTGGGAGAAGCCCGAGGCGCGCGGGCGACCGGCCGGCGCGAGTACGGACACGGCGCTTTGGCCGAAAAAGCCCTTGAACCCGTGATACCCGCCGTCGCTGATTTTCCATACGCCATAAGACTCGTTTCGGAAGTTCTTTCTTCGAACGGCAGCACTTCCCAAGGCTCGGTCTGCGGCTCCACTTTGGCTCTTATGGACGCCGGCGTGCCGCTTAAAGCGCCCGTCGCCGGAATTTCCTGCGGGCTCATCACAGAGGGCGATCGTTGGTCGACTTTCATCGACATTCAGGGCGTTGAGGACTTCCACGGTGAAATGGACTTTAAGGTAGCGGGGACAAAGGCGGGAATAACCGCCATACAAATGGACCTCAAAAACGACGGCCTCACCGCCGAAATCATTAAAAACGCCCTCGAGATCACAAAAGAAGCGCGCTTTAAAATACTCGATGAGATCATGCTTCCGTGCATCGCGCAGCCGCGGTCGGAACTGGCTGAAACGGCGCCGAAGATGATACAAATGAAGATTCACCCCGACAAGATACGCGAAGTCATCGGCAGCGGCGGAAAGGTCATACAAAGAATCACCGCCGAGACCGGATGCAAGATCGATATAGAGGACGACGGCTCGATCTATATAGCAAGTGAAAGCATCGACGCCTGCAGGGCCGCGAAAAGCGAGATCGACAATATCGTTTTCGAACCGGAAATCGGCGCTTTATATTACGGCAAGGTCGTTCGCATAATACCTATCGGCGCTTTTATCGAGCTCGTGCCCGGAAAAGACGGCATGTGCCATATCAAGGACCTTGAATTCAAGCGCACCGAAAAAGTTGAGGACGTCCTCAATATCGGGGACATGACTTGGGTAAAGGTTTCGGAGATCGACGAGCGCGGCAGGGTAAACCTCTCCCGCAAGGATGCTCTCAAAGAACGCGGCCAAGCCTGAGACGCCCGCGATCGATCACCGGGGCTGCCGTGTTTCATGCGGCAGCCCCGGTGAAATGTTCAAAATATTACGGGGGTTACCCGATGTACGAAAAAATAACACTGCCGAACGGCGTGCGCATAGTGTTCGAAAAGATGCCGCACTACCGGTCCGCCGCTGCGGGGATATGGATCAAGACCGGCAGCCGCAATGAAAAGCCGGCCGAAAACGGTTCGGCTCATTTTATAGAGCACATGCTTTTTAAGGGGACGGAGAGTAAAACAGCCTTTGATCTCGCCGAATTGACGGACATGATCGGAGGCCGGATAAACGCCTGTACAACAAGAGAGAGCACCTGTTTTTACGCCCGGGTGCTCGATTCGAATCTGGATACGGCGATAGATCTGCTCTGCGATATGTTTTTTAATTCCGCCTTTGCCCAAAAAGACGTTGAGACCGAGCGCGGCGTCATCCTCGAGGAGATCGGCATGTATGAGGACAGCCCCGAGGACACGGTAACGGAGCGGCTGTTCGCAAAATGCTACCGCGGCCCCCTCGGCAGACCGATCACGGGAAAACCCGCGACACTGGCAAAAATGACAAACTCAGACCTGAAGCTGTTTATGAGTGAGAACTACAGCCCGTCGCGCACGGTCTTTTCACTGTGCGGCAGTTTCGAAGACAGGCATCTGCGCCGTATAGAGGCCGAATTTTCCCGTATGCCCACCGTAAAAAACAAACCGCCGAAGAAAGCGGAGTATACTCCGGCGGCTGTCACAAAACGCAAGTCCGGCGAGCAGAATTATTTCTGCATAGGTTTCCCCGGCATAACGGCGACGGACGAAGACCGTTTTTCACTGGCGCTGATGTCGACCGTTTTGGGCGGCGGCGTATCCTCCCGGCTGTTCAGTACCGTCAGGGAAAAATACGGACTTTGTTATTCCGTATACACATTCAACGCGTCTTTTTCCGATACGGGGCTGTTCGGCGTCGAAACCGCACTCGGACGCGAAACCGAAAAAAAAGCGCTTAATCTCATTGCGGATGAGATCCGGCGCATACAAAGCGAAAAGATAACCGCCGACGAATTGGACAGGGCGCGCGAACATGTTAAATCAAGTGTAATACTGTCGCTTGAATCGACCTCCGCTCGTATGGAAAGGCTCGGCGGCGGAGAGCTGTTTCTCGATAGGTGTTTGACTCCGGACGAACTGATCCGTCGGTATGACGCGGTTACCGCCGACGATATCCTGCGCGTTGCCGGACGGATATTCGATTTCGAAAAGCTGTCCTTTTCGGCGGTCGGAAAAGTCAGCCCCCCGGATTATTACGCCGGTTTGCTCGACGGCCCCTTCCGGCCTGTCCCGGATTAAGACCCGCGGGTCTCGGCGCCGGGGCTTTACATGGCGTCCTTTGCGCCTATCAACTCAATATCACCGATATTGCTCTCATTCACCAAATACAAATATGCCGGTCTGTTTATGCAGGAGATCTGCATAATATCATATGAAATATCCCTCACGATCCCTATCATGCCCTTCCAATCATTATCAGCGACTATCCGGACATGATCATGCACGCTAAAGCCACCCACCGTTATTTGCTCCTTTCAGCGTTTCAGTTAGTATTTCGATACAGTTTCGATGGTATAAACAGCAAGAACCGGAGTTTGCTTTACATCCGTAATTCCGAATAAAATCAGAACTGCGGCTTACAAGCGCACTCCGGTTCTTCCGCTTTCGCGCATAAACGGCAATGCCGTTTATTTTTTACAGTTTAATTGACTTTTTTTCCTCGATCTGGACTATTTCCGAATCTCTGACGACGACCCTCTCCTCGCCGTAGTCGAGTCCTCGGACGATTTCAATGATTTTTTGTTCCTGAACCGTCAGCGGTATTGCACTCCCGTCGGTCGGTTTGCTCTCCTCGATCTGTACGATTTTTGAGTCTTTTACAACGACTCTCTCTTCGCCGGAGCCGAGTTTGCGAACGGCTTTTATAAGCTCGCGCTCCTGATCGGTCAAAATGATTTCTTCCGGACCGCCCGAATTGCCGCTATGTTTATTTTTGCTCAACGTGTTCGGCTCCTTAAACATACCTTAATAAAAACCTTGTTTATGATACCACATCGATTACTCGTTTTCAATACATTTTTTAATGTTTTTCTTCATTGTTGAACTTTTTCATTCTTCGCAGGCGTATCTCATGTAATAATTGGTTTTCCTCTCCCTCTCAAGGTTCGTGCTTTCGGCGTGACCGGGATAGACCTCAAAGTCTCCCGGCAGATCGTGCAGTTTTTTCAGCGACCTCATAAGCGTATCCATATCCCCTCCGGGGAAATCGGTGCGGCCGCATGAGGAGCAAAACAGCGTGTCTCCCGTAAAAAGAGCGTTAAGACATACGAAAGTAAGCCCTCCGGGCGTATGCCCCGGGGTTTCAATGACCTTGATTTTCAACCCGCCGACTTCAATTACGTCGTCCTCGGAACAAAAAACCGAGTTCTCCGGCGGTCTGAAAAAGCCCGGCGAACTGCCGATCTGTACCTTCGTGTCCTTTTCTCCCAAATACACAGTCGCCGGTAAATCCCGAAGAAGCGCGCCGAGCGCGCCGATATGGTCAAAATGGCAATGTGTGAGCAGTATCGCCGCGCATCTCAGCCCGGAGTCTCTTACATAAGCCGCAATGACGTCGGGCTCGTCGCCCGGATCAATAACAGCGCACTGTTTCGAAGCCTCGTCGCACAGAACATAACAGTTTGTTTCCAAATATCCCACCGGCAGCGTTTTTACAAGCATAAATCTCCCTCTCTTTCAAAGCTCGTCCGTATCAATAATGAGCGTTACCGGCCCGTCGTTCACGGACCGGATTTGCATATCCGCTCCGAATCGGCCTGTTTTTACCGAAAATCCCCGGCGCCTGCATTCTTCGGCGCAAAGCTCGCACAGCGGCTCCGCGGCCTCGGGGCGCGCCGAGAGCGTGAAGCCGGGGCGTCTTTGGCGCACGTCGCCGTACAGTGTAAACTGAGAAACGATCAGTATCTCAGCTTCAGCCTCGGCGGGCCCGATGCTCATCCTGCCTGTTTCATCCTCGAAAACACGCAGCCCGCATATCCTGTCGGCTGTTTTCTCAGCCTCACGCGCAGAGTCGCCGGCCTTAACTCCGAGCAGGACCAAAAATCCCTTCCCGATACCGCTGACGACCTCGCCGTCGATCTCGACGAAGGCTTCTGTCACACGGGTCAGCACGGCTCTCATTTTATCATCCTCCGAAACGCGAAACCTCAACGACTCCGCTTACCGCCGACAGGCGGCTCATAATATTTTTCAAGCCGGTCAAGTCTTTAATGTCGAGCGTCACCGTCGCTTTCGATTTGCCGCCTTCAATGTCCTTGACATGTATGCTGCGCACTTTCGCGTTTTGGCCGGTCAGAACACCGGCAATATCCATTATAAAATCTGTCCGCTCTTTGGCGATTATTTTGAGCGTCGTTGAATAAGCAGCGGCGATGTTCCGGCTCCAATCCGCCTTTATCCATCTCTCTCCGCCGTCCTTTTCGATTCCGGCAATACAGTTCGGGCAGTCTTTTCGGTGTACGGAAACGCCGTAGCCGCGAGTAATGAATCCCGCGATTTCGTCGCCCGGCACGGGGGTACAGCAGCGGGAAAATTTAATTAGGCAATTATCCAGGCCTTCCAACAAAACGCCCTGCGTCGCCTTTTCGGGTTTTTGCCGCTCGTTTTTTTCGGCTTTCTCGTTGAGCTTATCCAAAACGGTCTTTCCGTGCGGACGCTGAGATTTTATGACCTCGTCTCTTATACGGTTGACAGCGCGCGTGGCCGTCATTCCGCCGTAACCTATAGACGCGTATATATCCTCCGGTGAGGTAACGGCCATTTTCTTCAGTACGTTAGGCAAAACGCGCTCGTCCGTCACGTCCGTCGGACGGAGCCCGGCTCGCTTCAATTCGGCCTCAAAGAGCGATTTCCCGTGTATGATGTTTTCTTCGCGTTTTTCCTTTTTGAACCATTGCTTGATTTTTGAGCGGGCTTCGGCGCTTTTGGCGATCTGTATCCAATCGCGGCTCGGTCCGGATGATGATTTGGAGGTAAGTATTTCGACTATATTCCCGTTTTGGAGCGTATGTCCTATGGGCACGATGCGGCCGTCCACTTTCGCGCCTATCATTTTGTTTCCGACTTCCGAGTGTATGCTGTAGGCGAAGTCGATGGGCGTGGCCCCCGCAGTCAGGTTGATAACGTCGCCCCGCGGAGTGAAAACGAACACCTCGTCGGCAAACATGTCGATTCTCAGATCGCGGACAAAATCCTGCGCCTCGGAATCCTGCTGCCTTTCCAAAAGCCGGCGGATCCATGCGAATTTTTCCTCGTCCCCGGCCTTGACTCCGGCTTGGCCCGCTTTATATTTCCAGTGCGCGGCTATGCCGTATTCGGCGATCCGGTGCATTTCCCGGGAACGGATCTGTATTTCGAAGGGTATGCCTTCCGTGCCTACAACCGTCGTATGGATGCTTTGGTATCCGTTGGGTTTCGGCGTGCTGACATAATCCTTGAATCTGCCCGGAACCGGTTTGAACATGTCGTGCACATGCCCGAGGACGTTATAGCAGTCCTCCGGATTGTCGACTATGACACGAAACGCGCACAGGTCGAAAATACCCCGAATGTCCGGGTTTTGCGTGTACAGTTTTCTGTATATGCTGTAAATATGCTTCAGTCTGCCGAAGATAGTCGCGTTTATGCTCCAGTCATCCAGCCTGTTTTTTATTTTTTGTTCAACGCCCTCCATAAAACCTTTCAGATCTTTGCTGCGTTCCTCGAGCGCATCGGTGATTTCTTTATAGCCGAAGGGATCGAGGTATAACAGCGCGAGGTCTTCAAGCTCCCATTTGATTTTCTGCATTCCGAGCCTGTGGGCGATGGGCGCGTATATTTCCATGGTTTCAAACGCTTTGAGCCGCCGTTTTTCATCGCTCATGTATTCGAGCGTCTGCATATTGTGGAGCCTGTCGGCTATTTTAATAAGTATGACCCGGATATCCTTCGCCATGGCAAGCAGCATCTTGCGAAGATTTTCCATCTGCTCGTCCTCTTGGTTCATCGGCTGCATGCGCGTCAGTTTCGTCACGCCGTTGACCAAATCGGCAACGGTGCGTCCGAAACGATTTTTAATATCCCGGTAAGTCAGGTCCGTGTCTTCTATGCAGTCATGAAGAACGGCGGCCGTTATCGCTTCCTCGTCAAGCCCCATATCCGCCGCTATCGCCGCCGCCTCCAAAACGTGCGTCACAAACGGCGACCCGTCGTTGCGCAACTGCCCCTCATGATACTTCACGGCGCAATCGACAGCCGCGCGTATCATGCCTATATCCGCCGCCGGGTTATTTACTGTTATCTTTTTCTCAATATCCCGGAAAATATCTTCCGGGTCCCGGCAAATACTGTTCACGCAGGTTTGCGTCATATACGTCTCTCCCGACCTGCGGCAATCAACCCGAATGCCGCGATACCGATACCGAAAGCGCCCTCATCAGCAAGGACGCGTTCAGATCCGTCTTTCCCTCCGTCTCTGTTTGCAAAACGCTGAGTTCTTCGCCGCTTTCGCTCAGTTCGATCAATCCGAGTTCGCCGAAAACCGAAAGGCATACAAAAAACTTCCCCGGGGTCATCCGAGCGTCGAGCGCCCGCATGATCTCCGGCAGGCGTCCCCGGATTTGACCTCCCCGCTGCCGGATGTTTTTCCATATCGCGGCAAAATCCGCGCGTTCCGGGAGATTTTCTCCGGCCTCCGCCGGAGACATATCTCCGTTTGTCAGGCGCTTAATAAGTCCGGCGCCGTCAAATTTTCGAAGTCCTGAGAGTATGAGCTGAACTGTCGTCCGCGAACGAAATTCATTTATTTGCGGGCAAAAAGCCAGATCCGCAAAATCACCGGCCAAAGCGCCGAGTTCCTCCGGTCTTTGCGAAAAAAACACACATTCGAGGCTTCTTCCGAATTTTGACGCATATATCCGAAGATGTTTTCCGTCTTTTAAAGGCGTTATCGACTCTAAAACCGCATCCGTAATACAAAGCAGCGGTCTCGGATTGCCGTTGCCGAAAGGCTCGAGCAGATCGATGGATTCGGTAGATTCGACGCTCAGCAGCTCCGGTTCGTCCACTCTGAGTTCAGGTTCCGCGCGCCGGCTTTCCGTATCCGTCGGGCTGTATTGATAATACTCACATAAAGCCCTGCGGAAATCATCGATTTTATCTCTTTTTATATTGAGTCCGGCCGCCTGCGCGTGGCCGCCGAAACTCACAAGGTGTTCGGAGCAAGCACCCAGCGCTTCGAGCATGTTAAAACCGCCCGGGCTTCTGCAGGAGCCTTTCCCCTTTTCACCGTCAAGGCAAATGATAACGGCGGGAAACCCGTACATCTCTGTAAGCCGTGACGCCGCTATCCCGATGACGCCTTGATGCCAAGCTTCGTCGGCAAGCACGATAGGGGCCTCGGGCGGGCACTCTTCCAGCCTTTGTTTCGCCTGTTCCCATATCAGCTGCTCCAACTCGCGGCGCCTGCGGTTCAACCCGGAAAGTTCTCGGGCGCTCTCTTCAGCCTCTTCTTCGCTTGCGGCGTTCAGGAGGGAAACCGCAACGTCGGCGCGCCCGAGACGCCCGGCGGCGTTTATCCTCGGCGCGATCGCGTATCCTATCGTAACGGCGTTCAACATTTTACCGGTGGTTTTCACCTGTTTGAGCAAAGCGGCAAAACCGGGCCTCGGGTCGTTTTTCAGTTTTTCCGTTCCGGCTCTGACTAAAAATCTGTTTTCTCCGGTCAGCGGCACAACGTCCGCGACCGTTCCGACCGCAATCAGATCGGAATATTCCGCCAGCATGGTTTTTTGATTTTTTTCCATGGCGCAGATAAGTTTGAACGCGACTCCCACTCCCGCAAGCTCTCGGCAGGGATAAGCCGAATCGGGTCTTTTCGGGTTTATGACGGCCTCGGCCCGCGGTAAGGCCTCCGTACACTCGTGGTGATCGGTTATTATCATATCCACTTTGAGCCGGGCGGCGAGGTCGGTTTCATCGATCGCCGTAATGCCGCAATCCACCGTGATGATAAGGCCCGTTCCGCGGGATCTGAGCATCTCGACAGCCGCGGCGTTCAGCCCGTAACCCTCTTCGATACGATCCGGTATGTAAAGCTCGCAGTCGGCGCCGCGCTTGCGAAGATAATCCGTCAGCATGCAAGCCGCAGTTATGCCGTCAACATCATAGTCGCCGTAAATGACCGTCCTCTCGCCGCTTGAAACGGCCCGCTCAACACGCTCTATCGCTTTTTGCATGTCAGGTAAAAGCATGGGGTCTTCCAACAGCTCCTCGCCCGAGAACAAAAACCGTTCGGCGTCAGCCTTTCGGGTCAAGCCTCTTTTGCTCAGCAGGGCCGCAAGCAACGGGGGATACCCGGCCTCGAAGATCTCTCCGTCGCGCTTCTGTTTTTCATAGGGAATCTTCCATTCCTCATATTTCATGCAAATACCCTTTTTACCCTGCGTTGACATTGTTTATCATTAAATTTTATCACGCCGGCGCCCGCTTCGCAATCAATTTTTTTCACAGCTGTGCCCCCGGGCCGGACGGAGCGCTTGACAGTAAAAAATAAAGATGATAGCATTGTTGAAACGCCGCTGTGGTGGAACAGGCAGACACAGGGGACTTAAAATCCCCCGGTAGAAATACCGTACCGGTTCAAATCCGGTCAGCGGCACCGGATGTTTATCGACTCGATACGAAAGGGGAACGGCTCTCACATGCAATACCGCGTTGACCCGAGATCCGGAAACAAACTCTCAGCGCTCGGCTTCGGCTGTATGCGTTTTCCGCGCGCCCTGAACGCCGCATTGACGGACAGGGCAAAAACGGAAAAGCTTATCCTGTCCGCGATCGACCGGGGCGTGAATTACTTCGATACCGCCTTCGTTTACCCCGGCAGCGAGGAAGTCTTGGGCGATATACTGAGCAAAAATAAAGTCAGGGATAAGGTCTTCATCGCCACAAAGCTGCCGCATGCGCAATGCCGGAGTTATGAGGATTTTGACGATCTGTTTTCCGCACAGACAAAACGGCTGAAAACCGACCGGATCGACTACTATCTGATACACAACATTTCCTCTGTTTCCGACCTTGAAGGTCTGAAAAAGCTCGGCATCGAACGATGGATACGGGAGAAAAAATCATCCGGAGCGATAGGCTGGGCGGGGTTTTCGTTTCACGGCGCGCAAAAAGACTTCTTATCTCTGCTTGACTCGTATGAATGGGATTTTTGCCAGATACAATATAATTACATGAACGAAAACTATCAGGCGGGGCGGGCCGGACTTAATAAAGCGCATGAAAAAGGCCTGCCGGTCATCGTAATGGAACCCCTGCTCGGCGGCAAGCTCGCAAACGGACTGCCCAAAGAGGCTGCTCGTATACAAAGCGCCGAAGGCGGCGGACTCTCTCCCGCCGCTTGGGCACTGCGTTGGCTTTGGGACCAACCTGAAGTCACGGTCGTGCTGTCCGGCATGAGCAGCGAAAAACAACTTGACGAGAATGCTGAAACCGCTGCCGATTCGTCGGCGGGCATGCTGAGCGATAACGACCTCCGCGTATACTCCTCCGTCGCCGAGGTCATGACAAAAGCTTATAAGCTCCCCTGCACCGGCTGCGATTACTGTATGCCCTGCCCGCGCGGGGTAAACATCCCGGGATGCTTCGCGGCGTATAACACGTCGTTTGTCTTGGGGTTCGTCGCAGGTATAACACAGTACATTACGGGCACGGGCTCCTCAGGCGACCCCGAAAAAAGGACAGGCAGCCGAAAATGCGAAAAATGCGGACTCTGTGAAAAGAAATGTCCGCAGCATATCGGAATAATAAGCGCTCTTGAAGACGTGACAAAACGAATGGAGCCGTTTTGGTTCGGCCCCTCAATGAAGCTTGTTTCCGGCGCCCGTAAGAAAAAAAGCAAAAAGGAAAAACCGAGCGCCTGATCGGGCGGCGGACGATACCGTATGCTTATTACATATTTCCGGTAAACACATGTTTCAAATACCGCCCCGCGACCTCCGCCGACCGGTAAATCGTTTCTCTCGGCGTCGGCTGCGCGGCGGAATATTTATGACGCGGGAAAAACCGCGACAAATGCAGAGGTATTTCCGGATCAACGGATGAAAGCCAAGCCGCGAGTTCCGCGATGTCGTCCTCGTTTTCCCCGGGAATAATAAGAGTGGTCACCTCGATATGGCAGCCCTTCCGGCACGCGGCGATCGTTTGTTTGACCGTTTCGAGGTCTCCCCCGATCTTATTGTAAAAATCCTCCTTAAAAGCCTTAAGGTCGACGTTCACGGCGTCGATCAGCGGCAAAAGTTCTTTCAGCGGCTCTTTTTTTATATATCCGTTGGTCACCATAATGTTATTGAGCCCGGCTTCGCGGATGAGCGCCGCGCAGTCATACACGAACTCAAATCCGACGGTCGGTTCGTTATATGTATAAGCCGCGCCGACATTGCCTTCAGAAACGGTTTGCTTCGCGAGCCGGACAACATCCTGCGGCATGAGCCGTCTTGAACCTCGCGTGTCAAAATCCGCCGATATCTCGTGATTCTGGCAAAACGGGCAGCTCAGGTTGCAGCCGTAGCCTCCGAAAGACAAAACGCGCTTTCCCGGCATAAACAGGGAAAGCGGTTTTTTTTCGATCGGATCCAAGGCGACGGCTGAGACAAGTCCGTATCCGGCGCAAACAAGCGACCCGCCCGCGTTTTCGCGAACGCCGCAAAAACCCGGTTTGCCCGGCGGTATAAGACAGCCGCGCGGGCAAAGCTCACACCTGATATCGCCGTCTTGCAAAGCGCTCCAATAAAGCGCCGCGCGCTCATTCATGACGGACGACCTCAAACCTCTCAAGCTTAAATTCGGTGTTTTCGGGTATGCCCGCCTTCTTCCGGGCTATGTCGATCTGCTCTTGAACGGTGTCGACGCCGTCCAAGTTCGGCAGAAGCAACCCGCGCTTGCCGCCGCAGGATACTATCACGCCGTAGCGCTTCACATCCAGCTCCGCCGGGGAAGAAACAGGTTCCGGCTCGGAAAGAACGTCGGTTTTATAGGTCAGATACGGCAATTCGACGGCAGTTACCGGCTCAAAACGGCTGTCGTGAAGCCCCGCCGAAACGGCGTTTCGGATTATTTCAAGGGCAATGTTTTTTTCAACCGGCATGATGGTCCCGATACAGCCGCGCAAGCGCCCGTTTTTGTGCAGGGACACAAAAACGCCGGCTTTTCTGTCGAGAAGCTCGTCGCTGAGTCCTTGCGGCAGCGGCAAAACGCCGCCGTTTTTGACCGCATGTTCCAAAGACACCCGCGCCAAAGCCCTGTAGGGGTCTTCTTGAGTCTTTTTCTCTTCGGCTTCGGCAAGGCAGAGTCCCGAATACCGCTCTGCGAAAGCGCGGCCCTCGTCACGCTCGCCCGGAGTAAAAACCGCAGCCGCGTATCCCACCCCGAAAGGCCCCTCATACGACAAAAGCCTCGCTTCCACGCTCATTCGGTCAAAACAGCCGGCCAGCACCAAAAACGAGTTTCTGCCGCATTCGGCCGCGCGAGAGCAAAGGTTGTCGGATATGCCGAATAAAGCCGAAAAATCCCCGGTCGAGAAAACCTTCGTTATTTCGCCGTCATAGACCGCCCCTTCGGGCGCGAACCCGTAAGGCCCGTCCGCCTTCAGCTTGTGAGAGAGGTCTCCGCTGGCGATAAGAACGGTCTTTCGCCCGAGTTTCTCCGCCGCCTCGGTTATGCATCGGCCGAGCCTGTAATGCTCCTGCGGCCCCATGCCCGATTGCGAGATACGGACAAGCCGGTATTTATCATATCGACGGTTGATATAGAACATCGCGACCGTAACCCCGTGATCGAGGGCGGCGTTTCTTTCTCCCGCCGTGCCCGCGGGTATCCCGGCAGCATGCGCAAGGCGAATCGTCTCATTTACCGTCTCAACGTCGTACTCCGCTTTAAAATGCACATTCTTTGCGTTAAAACGTGACATGTCGCCGACGGCAAAACGCCCCGGCGAAATGTGGAAATAATCCGAATACATCGTGCTGTGCGGAGTTATGAATACGATCGTCTCCGGCGCGACAGCGGCTATCTCCTCCGATATCTCCTCAAAGGCGGATAAGGTGTTTTTTATCTTTTGTTCTTCTCCTTTACCCACATCCGGCACGGCAAGCGGAGGGTGCGGGAGGGCAAAAGCGCGTATTAAGGACATAGGATCACTCCTTTTTCTGCCGGATCAAAACCCCATATTCGGTTTGAACACATCCGGCTCGTGTCCCGGGAGTATCTTCCGCGTCATCGCGGCGACCTTTGCAACGCCGGCGCGCATTTGGGCGAGGGCCTCTTCGTTCGGATAAAGACCGTTGCACTCCGGCGGGTTCTTATTAAAGCTTTCTCTTACGGTTATGAGATCCCCGGTGATGACAATTTTTCCGTCTTCGGTGTCGACCGCAACGCATTGCATGCCCCTTGTGTGCCCCGGCGTAAGCATGACTGAAACGCCGTCAAAAAGCACGGCGTCGCCGTCGGTCAATTCATATTCGTATTTCAGGACTTCCTCGGGAACGTAACCGATCACATCCGCTCCGGATGCCACGCTTTCATACTCTTTTCGCTGGCAAATGAATTTCGCGTTTTTAAACAGTCCGTTGTTGTATGCGTGGTCCCAGTGTATATGCGTGAAGATCACGTATTCGATTTCGCCGGGGTCGACGCCGATACTCTTCAGCGCGGCTTCCGGTTCCTGCCCGGGAGTGCGGGTGTAGGGCTGAGCGGCTATGCCGCGGGGCTCTTCCGGCGCGCAGCCTCCGGTGTCGACCATGATCTTGTGCTCGCCCTCAAGATAATAAGCCACAAGCGGAAAGTCCTGCACTTCCTTACCTTCATAGCCGTTTATCATATTCGATTTCGGCCTTGTGATATCGCCGAGATGAAGCGGCGTTATTTTATACTTGCCCATGTTTTCCTCCTTTTTTATCTTCGCTTTTATGCAGAAACAAATATATCAAAAAGCAAATTGTTTTGCAAATCGATTTACAAACACGGCGTTATGGGATATACTGCAGTAATATTATAAGGAAAGGAACGACTGCTCATGAACAGGGCCGAAGACGCATATAAGGCGTTGAAAAATCTGAAATGTTACGATATCTCCCCGCATTTTCACCAAAACATGCCCGCCTATCCCGGCAGTCCCAATATGTGGATAGTACCGCAAGTCCAAACCATCGACGAAAACGGATTTTATTCACAGGTCCTGATAATGGGAGAACACGTGGGTTCTCATATCGATGCTCCGCTGCATACCGTAAAAGGCGGAAAAGCCATCGACGCTTTTCCGGGCGATTATTTCATCGCTCCGTATAAAAAATACGGCTTCGACCGTTTCGACCCTCAACCCGGAGAATTCATGACCTTAAAACAAATGCACCGGATAGAAGAAGAGGACGGCTTTAAGCCCGAAGCGGGCGACGTGATCCTCATACAGTTCGGCTGGCATAAACACTACAAACCCGACGCGCCGACAAAAGCCGAGCGCGACTGGTATGCCGTGAACGAACCCGGCCTTGCCGACGAGATCATGGAATACCTCGCGTCAAAGAAAATCAAAGCGATCGGATTTGACAACAGCGGCGCGGAAGGCCCTTTCAAAGACGGCACGCCTCTCTCGTTTACCGGCCACACCAAATATTTCCATCCCAACGGCATTTGCATAATGGAAAACTTTGTCGGCGACATGACTCCCGCCCCTTGCGAAGGACTGTTCGTCGCAATACCTTTACCTATAGGCAACGGCTCCGGCTGTCCGGTCCGCCCGCTGCTGTTCGGATAAGCAGATTATTATTAAAGGAGAGAAAAAATGAAAAGAAACGGTATCATCGCATTGATCGTCTGCTGCGCCTTGTGCTTCATTTTACTTGCGGGCTGCAATTCTTCCGGCGGAGGGCAATCCCCGAGCGGCGAAGCCGTAAACATCAAAGTAAACAGTTTTTTGACAGAATCCGCTCCGTTAACCGACGGCACAAAAGCGATCGTCGCAAGAATAAACGAATATACCGGCGGCAGCGTCAACGCGACGGGTTACTATAACGGCAATCTGATAGGCTTCTTCGAAACCTGGGAAGCTATCGGAAACGGAACCATCGACATCGGTTACATAGCGCCCGTGGTCATGGATTCATATTCGGTATTAACCCCCGTTTTTTCAATACCCACCGCGGGATTGCCTCTCGAAGGCCCCATAGTCTTAGCCGATCTGTATAACGAATTGATCGCCGCGCGGCCCGAATTCAACGAAGAGTTCGCGAAATCCAACATAACGATCATTTGGGTCGAATCACTGTGCGGCACCGTCGTTTCAACCACGAACCGCCCGATAAGAACGCCGGCCGACCTCAGAGGATTGACCATAGAGGGGCTCGGCAAGGCAACCACCTTGTATTTTGAAAACGCGGGGTGCGCCACCGTGTCGCTTGACGTCGGTGATTATTACACCTCGCTTGACCGCGGCGTTATAGACGCCTTTTACGGCTCGGTCGGCGGCATATTCAACAACCAGCTCTCCGAACTCCTCCCTTATATAACGATTTTCGGCACCCCCGAAGGCGCTCCTTCCGGCGCCGGTATGTCCACAAGCGTCATGATGTACGGCTGCAACACAGATACTTGGAATAAATTCTCATCCGAGCAGCAGGAGCAGATCATCAGGGCCTGCAGAGACGGCAGCGCCGTCGGTCTTCAGTTGGATATCGATTCGCAATGGGTCGCGCTCGACTACTTCAAAGAACTCGGTCATGACGTTCACTACGTTTGGGGCGATGAAATGCAGGCGTGGACAGAACTTGCAAAGCCGGTCCTTGACGATTGGATAGCATCGGTGAATGCCGCGGGTTTTGACGGCCGGGGTATATGGGACAGCTATCAGCAGATCCTCGCCGACTATAACGCCGGCAGATAAGCGCAGGTCGCTCCGGTTTTACTTTTTAAACCGGGCGAGAGCAAAGGGGAGGATTAAGCTTTGGAAAGATTCTCCGGCGGTTTGCAAAAGTTTTGCAAGATCGTCGCGTTTATCGGTGCGATCTTCATGCTCATAATGATTTTAGCCACGGTAGTCGATGTGTTTTGCCGTAAAGTCATAATGAGTACATATCCCGGCGCTACGGAGATCGTGAGTTTTCTTTTAACGGCTGTTGTTTACTGCGGCGTCGGTTACTGCGCCATGGGACGCGGCATGATCACCATCGATATTTTTAAACCGGGTAAAGTCTTAACCGTCGCAAACAACATATTATGCGTACTCGCGGGTTCGGCCATAGTATACGCCACAACCGCTCAGGCCGTTATTTCAAAATCCGTGGGAGGCTCCAGCCTCCGCCTGCAAATACCGAAGTGGCCGTTTATGCTGATAACCGCCTTCGGTTTCCTGATCATGTGCGTCATCCTAATCCTTCAAACCATTGAAGACCTGAAAAAAACCGGAACCGACAAAAGCAAAGCCGCAAGCGGGCCCGCTTCGGGAGAAGGAGAGGGCGGATCATGAGCGACCTTGCGATCGGTTTGAGCGGCATTGCCGTTGTTATAATATTGGTTTTCATCAGGATGCAGGTCGGATTTGCCATGATCGTTGTCAGTCTGCTCGGCCTGTGGTTCCTTCAGGGCGGGACTTTTGCGCTGAACATTGCAGGTTTGATCCCTTACGGTCAATCGGTTTCCTACACTTTAGCCTGCATGCCGCTTTTTATCTTCATGGGAATTGTCATATCGGAATCGGGATTGGGCGCGGATCTTTATAATTTCGCGGCAAATTGGCTGTGCCGTATCAAGGGAGGCCTGCCCATGGCGACATGCGCGGCCTGCGGCTTCTTCGCCGCCATCTGCGGCGACAGCGTTACGACAGCCGTCACCATGGGACAGGTATCATATCCCCAAATGAAAAGGCTCGGCTATAAAGACGCGCTTTCAAGCTCGGTCATAGCTTGCGGCGGCACGGTGGGAATACTCATTCCTCCGAGCATATGCATGATCGTATACGGCACCATGACAGAGACTTCCATCGGTTCTTTATTTCTCGCCGGTTTCATTCCCGGCATACTGCAGGTCTTGTTTTACATTTTCACGATCGCGATCGTGGTCAGACTTAAAAAAGACCTCTCTCCTCCCCCGTTTAAAAGCACGATGAGGGAAAAACTCCGTTCGACCAAGTCAGTCTGGCCCGTCATCCTTATTTTCCTCGTAATAGTGTTCGGCATGTACGGCGGTATTTTCACTCCGACGGAAGCCGGAGCTTGCGGCGCGTTCGCGACGGTGGTCGTTTGTTTTCTTATGAGAAGGCTGAACAAGCGCAGCTTTTTGTTCTCCATGCTGGACAGTATAAGAAACACTTCCATGTGCTTTTTTATACTCATCGGCGCTTTTGTGTTCAACCGCTTCATGACTATGAGCAACCTGCCTAATATATTCGGCGCGTATATCGCGGAGCTTAATGTTCCGCGATATGTGATCCTTCTTCTCATTATTCTCATGTATCTTGTCATGGGCGCGTTCATGGATGTGTTCGCCACGCTTCTTTTGACCCTGCCCATTATTTTCCCGGTCGTGCGGGCTTTGGGTTACGACGCGGTATGGTTCGGTATAATCATGGTGAGAATGGTTGAGATCGGCCTTATCACACCGCCTTTCGGCATAAACCTTTTTGCAATATCCAAAAGCACGGGAGTTCCGATAGGAACTATTTACAAAGGCGTGGTGCCTTTCCTTATAGCAGACGCCCTCCATGTCGTTTTTCTCATTGTCGTCCCCGAAGTCGTAATGCTTATGGTCAGATAAAAACAAGCCGGTCAGTCCGGATTAAAGGAGGTCAAAACCATGAATCCCGAACCGAGTTTCAGCGAACAGTTGGCCGAATACTATCTCAGCGCTGATTTGTCCGCCATTCCAAAAGCTGTTCTCGATCACACAAAGCAGGTCATAATCGATTACCTCGGTTGCGCCATTGGAGGAGCAGGCGTTGACTCGACCCTTGCGGTCAAAAAAATCTATTTGGACAGACCCGGCGACTGCACCGTGTTCAACGGCGCAAAAGCGCCGGTCGAAAGGGCCGCCTTCATTAACGGCGCCGCTTCGCACGCTCTCGAAATGGACGACGCGCACTACGACGCCGGCGGTCATCCCGCCGTCGTTATTGTCCCGGCAGCCATGGCCATGGCCGAAGAGACAGGCGCCGGCGGCTTGGATTTTATGCACTCCGTCATTTGGGGCTATGACATGATGACCCGCGTCGGGAAGGGAGTTGTTCCCGATCACTGTTTTGAGCGCGGCTGGCACCCGACCGCCACCAACGGCATTTTCGGCGCAACTCTTGCTTGCGCCTTTCTTCTGAAACTGAGCAAAAAGCAGCTCGCCAACGCATGGGGCATAGCTTACGGATTTTCTTCGGGCAATCTGGAATGCTACGCGGACGCCACTCTCACCAAGAGGCTCAATCCCGCCAACGCCGCCCAAGGAGCCGTAAACGCCGCGCGCTTGGCCTCTGTCGACTATAACGGGCCGCGGTGGTGTTTTGAAGGTAAGCACGGCTATTTCACCGCCTTCACCGACGACCCCAAACCCGAGCGCATGATCGAAAACATGGATTACTCCGAATACGGAGTCACCGGCGCCGCGTTCAAACCCCACGCCTGCTGCCGATACAATCACGCGCCCATTGATTCCGTTATAAAACTGATGCGGGACAATGGCCTAAAGGCGAATGAAATCGAAAAAATCGTCGTCGACACCTGCCGCATGGCGGTGCGCGCCGTGGTGGAGCCGCGGGACTTGAAATACAATCCGGAAAATATCGCGGGCGCGCAATTCAGCCTGCCGTATACGGTCACCTGCGCCGCCTTGTTCGGCGACGTGTCCGTATCGCAGTTCACTGAAGAAAAACTGCGCGACAACGCCATACGCGGCTTTATCAATAAGATCGAGATGGTCTGCACCGGAGAAATGGACGTCTATCTGCCGAGCATCTTCGCCGCCACGGCCGAGATCTTCACCAAGGACGGCAAGAGCTTTAAAGAACTCACCAAATTTTCAAAAGGCGATCCTCAAAACCCCATGACGGTCGAGGAGATCAAAAACAAATATCTCGCGCTCGCCGGCATGGAGATAAGCAAAGAATGCGCCCTTGAGATCTATGACGCCGTTATGAATTTGGAAAACCTCGCTTCTGTACGAGATTTAACAAAACTTTTATAAAAACTCTCTGCACCATGAGATCATAAGGAGGCGGTGAGGTTATGTACACGTGGATGCAGCAATTTACAGACGCCGCCGAAGTATTGATTTCCCTGAGTATGATCCTTTTATCCGGATTCCTCTTGACCCGGATAACGAAGCTGCTCAAGCTGCCGAACGTTACGGGCTTCATATTCGCAGGCATATTGATAGGACCGAGCGTCTTTGACCTTGTGCCTCCGGAGATCATATCGGGAATGAGCTTTATCAGCGACATCGCCTTGGCGTTCATCGCCTTCGGCGTCGGGAAATTCTTCAGGCGAAGCGTTCTGAAAAAAACCGGACTGCGTATCGTGGTCGTCACGCTGTTTGAATCTGTCCTTTCCGCTTCAGCCGTCGTTCTGGCGATGCGTTTTGTTTTTCGTATGGATACCGGTTTTTCGCTGCTGCTCGGGGCTATAGCCGGCTGCACCGCCCCGACCAGCACAATGGCCACCATAAGGCAATACAACGCGCAGGGCCCTTTTGTCAGCATACTGCTGCAGGTGGTCGCTCTCGACAACATGATCTGCCTTTTTGTTTTCAGCCTTGTCACGTCGATTCTCGGCGCGCGAAGCATGGGGTCGGTTTCAGCGGGATACATCGTTTTGCCTATCGTGTTTAACATCGTCTCGGTTTTCGCGGGCATTTTATGCGGGCTGCTCCTCAGCAGGCTGATCACGCCGGCCAGGAGCAAAGACAACCGGCTTATTATCGTTGTCGCCATGCTTGCCGGTCTTTCGGGAATGTGCGCTGTTATGGGCATTTCGCCGCTCATCTCCTGCATGGCCTTCGGCACCGCTTATATCAACCTGACAAACGACAAGGTTTTATACAGGCAGGTAAACAACTTCATGCCGCCGGTGATGTCTTTGTTTTTTATCTTTTCCGGGATGAAGCTCAACCTCATGTATTTGGAATTCATCGGGCTTGCGGGCCTTTCGTACTTTGTTTTCAGGATAGCCGGAAAATACGCGGGCGCCTATTTGGGTTGTTTGGTTATCAAGGCGGCGGAGCCTATCCGCAACAATCTCGGTTGGGCGCTCATTCCGCAGGCGGGAGTCGCCATAGGTCTTGCTTTTCTCGGCGCGCGCTTGCTTCCCCCGGAAATAGGAGACGTATTTCTTGCCCTGATACTCTCATCCTCGATACTGTATGAGATCGTCGGCCCGATTTCGGCGAAAACGGCGCTGGAACAATCAGGGGCGATAAGAAACCTAAAGCGTCCGGCAAAAGCCGAAAAAACGACCGGGAGGACGCAATGAACAGAAAATCGAGAAAAAAACTGACGATCGCAGTGGTCACCGTTTGCGTGATCGCCGTTATTGTCGCGGCAGTTGTCATCGGCGCGGACCTCATTGAAAAAGACCGCTTCAACGCCCGATATGACCTCGCGGCGTCATACTGGATCGACAAAGAATACGATCTTGCGGCGGCGGTTTTGGAAGACGCCCTCAAACTCAAACCGGATGAAAAATGCTACCTGCTTTTATCCGACGTTTACAGAGCAAAGGGCGACCTTGACAAAGCGACGGAGGTTTTGACCGTCGCGTCGTATTCCGTACCCGGCAAAGCGATAACGGACAAATTGGCCGAACTGAAAGCGGAAAAAGAACGGCGTACAGAAAAAGCGGAAGCGATACTGTTCGCCGGAATTGAGTATCCTCCCGATACGTCGGCTCTTATGATAAGAGAGGCGGGACTGTCCGACATTTCAGGTATCATACCGCTGATAAAGCTGACAAGCGTCAGTCTGCAAGACAATGAGATAACC
Organism: Oscillospiraceae bacterium; assembly: GCA_009782435.1. GTDB lineage: Bacteria > Bacillota > Clostridia > Oscillospirales > Oscillospiraceae > WRJA01. The sequence continues at coordinate 6,436 of WRJA01000003.1, read as the reverse complement.
GACATCACACCTCTCCGGGAACTTAAAGAGCTGACTTTTCTCGATTTGAGCAATAACAAAATAAAAAACCTCTCGCCTCTGTCTGCGTCGGATAATCTCAAGACCCTGTATTTGGACGGCAATGAGATAACGGATTTCACGCCGCTTTATAACCTTAAAAGCCTGACAACGCTAAGCGTCAGAGATATTACGATGACGAAATCACAATTTGATGAACTGAGACGCGCGCTGCCGGGCTGCGGGGTATATGCCGATAAGATACAAAATGAAGCAAAAGAACTGAGACTGGGCGGGATCGGCTTTATGTCGGATGTTACCGACTTGAACCTCATCGGCCTGAATATCAGCGATTTGAGCGTCTTGTCCGAATGCACGCAGATAGTGAATCTTGATTTGCGGGACAATAACATAACGGATCTGTCTCCGCTCATCAATCTCTCGGAACTCGAGAGACTGTGCCTGCGAAACAATGAGATCGAAGATATAAGGCCTCTCATGAGCAACGTCAAAATCACTTATTTGGACCTTGAAGGCAACATGATAAAAGACGTCACTCCTTTGGAGTACCTTCCCGGGCTTTCGGAAGCCTTTTTCAGCAGCAACCCTTTGTCGTCCGTCGCAACATTCAATAAACTGCCGAATTTAACGCGGCTCGGGCTGAAAAACACCGGACTTAAAGACTCCGATTTGGATATACTGAAACAATTGCAGTCCTTAAGAGAACTTGCCGTCGATGATAACGAGGCGCTTTCGGCGGAAAAAACGGATGAACTCAAAGAGACCCTGTCCGGCTGCGTTGTTACTCATTCCGAGCTTGTTTACACCGTCACGCTCGGCGGGAGGCCGATACGCTCGGACGCGACGTCTGTAGACGCGGCAAACTCCGGCATAACGGATATCTCGGTACTGGAAAAATTCACAAAACTGAGAAGCCTGTTCCTCGCGGGCAACCGGATATCGGATATCTCGGTGCTGGAAAACATGCCCGATTTGGAAATCGTCGAACTTCGACTGCCGTACGGCTCAAACAACGGCGGAATTGCGGATATAAGCCCTCTGTCAGGACACAGGAGACTTCAAATCCTTGATTTGATGAACCACGGCGTCAGCAATCTGACTCCTCTCACCTCTTGTACGTCGCTGGTCGAGCTCTATCTGAACAACACGGCGGTTACGGACCTGTCGCCGCTCTCAACGCTCAACTCCCTGACAACGCTTGAATTGGGCTACACCGCTGTTTATAATCTGAATCCCTTGTCCGGCCTTGTTAATTTGAGGCATTTGCGTTTGGACGGAACCGACTTTTCCGATATCACGCCGCTGAAATCCTTATTGAATCTGCAAACGCTGTCACTCTACGACACGACGCTTTCCGCGGCGAAGATCGATGAACTCAGGGACGCCCTGCCAAACTGCCGGATCGAAACAAACATGCTTTCATATTGACAGGGCGGCAGCAGACGGAAAACACAATAATATCCGCCGAGCGGTTATTATATAAGCAAGACCGGGAATACACACGAAAACACGCCGGAAGGAGCGAAACATCATGAAATTCACTTTTACGGGGAAAAAACTGGAAGCCTCCGGGGACTTGAGAGCTTACGCGGAAAAGAAAATAGGCAAACTCGACAGGTTCTTCAAGGCGGAAAGCGAAGCGTTCATTACATTCAGCACGGAACGCGGCCGTTTCAGGGCAGAGGTAACGATCAACAATAACGGTATGTACTACAGGGTAAGCGAACTCACAAGCGATATGTACGCCTCTGTCGACTCCGCCTGCGCGGCAATTGAGCAGCAAATACGCAAAAACAAGGGCAGATTGGAAAAAAGGCTGCGTGACGGCGCTTTTGATAAAGAAGTCAGAACTTTTTACGCGCCTTCTGACGAGAACGAAAGCGATGACGATTTCGAGGTCATTCGTGTAAAGCATTTCTCAATGAAACCCATGACGACCGAGGAAGCCATTTTGCAGATGAATCTTTTAAGACATGAGTTTTTCGCTTTCAAGAATCAAGAAAACAACGACGCTTTTTCGGTAGTGTATCACAGAAAAAACGGCGGATACGGTTTGATTTCGGAATCCAAAGCATAATTTGCCGTAAAAATGAAATGGATGCAGGCGGTAATAGACACAAACGGACTCGGCACGGAAAATCTCTGCGCGGCTCTGTCAGACATCGGCATTGACGGCGTCATAACCGAAGACGAAGCTGAATTCAGAGAATTTTTGGAGAACAACAAAAACCTTTGGGACTACGTTGACGACGAACTCGAAAACAAAATGAGAGGCGTCTCGCGCATAAGGTTCTATCTGCCGGACAATAATGAAGGCCGAAAAACACTCGCCCGCGTCAGGAGCCGTTTGGGTATATCGCCCGAAATCTCCCCGGCGGACGACGGGGATTGGGAAAACAATTGGCGCGACTTTTTCAAACCCTCGGAAACGGGAGAGAGGCTAATCATCGTACCGGAGTGGGAAACCGCTCCGCCGAGCGGCAGGACCGAACTTCGCATTGACCCGGGGCTGCTCTTCGGAACGGGGACCCACGCCACGACCCGTCTGTGTCTCAGCGCCGTTGAAAAATACGCGGTGCCCGGCGTTCGCGCGTTGGATATAGGCTGCGGAAGCGGGATCCTCGCCATTGCCGCTTTGGTTTTGGGATGCGACGAAGCCGTATGCTGCGACATCGACCCTGCGGCAATAACGGTTGTGACCCGAAACGCTGAGCTCAACGACACGGCAAAAGGCAAGATACGCGTGTTATCCGGAGATATACTGACCGACGCCGGAATGAGAAAGGCCGCGGGGACCGGATATAAACTCATAACCGCCAACATTACATCGGACGTCATCATTCCGCTTTGTGAGACAGTCGGAAGTTTTACGGGCAAAGACGCCGTTTTTATCTGTTCGGGCATAATCGACGGGCGCGACTGCGATGTGTCCGGCGCTCTTTTATCGGCGGGTTTTTCGATCATTGAACACACAAGCGCCGAGGATTGGCACTGTTTCACCGCCGCCGTATCCCGCATTCCTTGATACAAAGACCCGCTCCGAAACGAAATACAATTATCGGCGGGGGTGAACCTTAACGGTCCGCCCCCGCCTGATTTCAGCGCTGTTACATACTGTATTATCAAGAGTCCGGCTCACTCACCGGAATCGACTCCGCCCGAACATACTCACCGATTATTTCCGCAAGCCTTGCCATGTCCGACGGATACACGTCGCCGATATTGCCCAGTCTGAACGCAGGCATGCTCGTCAATTTACCGGGATAGATGATAAACCCTTTTGATTTCAGTGCTGCATACAGCGACGGAAAGTCGATACTCCCGAGCTCAAACGTAGTGATGATATATGATCGGTGTTCGGGCGCCGTAACGGGGCGAATGCCGTGTTTCTCAAGTCCGTCGACAAGCGTCCTGTGGTTTTCCATGTAACGCGCCCTGCGCGCAGGCAGACCGCCTTCTTGTTTATAGTCGTCCAGCGCCTGCCGCAGCGCAAGCAAAACATTGGTGGGCGAGGTAAACCGAAATTTACCGGCGGCGGCGTACAATCCTTCGTATTGGCCGAAGAGATCGAGGCTGTGTGAATATGACTGTCCTCTGCTTTTCTCCAAAAGGTCTTTCTTTGCGATAACAAATGATAATCCCGGCAAGCCTTCAAGACATTTGTTCGAACTCGCCGCCAAAGCGTCGATGTCAAGCCCGGGCATGTCTATTTCATAAGCGGCAAAGCTCGACATCGCGTCTATAAAGACCTTTTTGCCGCAGGATTTGGCGAGTTTTGTGATTTCTTCGAGGGGATTGATAACGCCGGTCGTGGTTTCGCAATGGACAAATGCGACCGCAGCCGTATCCTTGTCTTTTTTTAATTTCTTTTCGAACTTTTTTATGTCTATCGGCCGCGTCATGTCAAAATCGAGATACTCGCAGTTCCTGCGCGAGGCTTCGGCAACGGTCAGCATACGTTTGCCGTATTCCCCGTTGACCAAAAACAGGATCTTTTCCTTTTTCCGGCACAGACAGTTGATCATAGCCTCGACCGCGTATGTTCCGCTGCCCTGCAAAAGGACCGTCGCATAATTGTCATCTGCCGAAATTTGCGTAATATCGTTCATGACCGAGGTCGTGATCTCTTTATATTCATCGTCCCATGTGCAGTGATCGGCGAGCATTGCCCGTTTGACGGAAGCCCTCGTCGACAACGGGCCGGGCGTCATAAGCTTTCGCGGCGCGTTCTGCGCAAGCCGGCGGTCAATGTCGGCAATAACATCCGAAAGCTCGCTCATATCGTCAATAATGTAATCCGCTCCGGCTTTATAATATGCCGCCGCGGCAAGCGCCTTTTTGGTTTTTAATTCTTCTGCGGATAACGCGGCAACTTCATCGCGGGTCAGCCCGAGCTCCGATGAACCCATTATGATTCCGACAGTCCGGCAGCCCGCGTTTTTACCCTCCTCTATATCCGCCGCCGTGTCTCCGACCTTAACGGCTTCCCCCGGGTCGGAAATGCCGAAATACATGAGGTTTTTCCATATCATATAGGGATAGGGCCTGCCTTTGGCGACCTGATCCGGCGCGATGCAATAGTCCGGGAAATACCCTTGCTCGGCCGCTTTCGGTATGACCTTTGCCATCATCTTTGATGTATAGCCCGTTGTTGACCCGATCCTGATACCCTGTTTCCGCAGCGCTGCGACCGTTTTCGTCACATAATCTTTAACGTCGCAATGCCGTTCGATGTCGTCAAGCAACGTCGCCTCAAAAACTTCATATGCCTTTAGAATTTGTTCTTCCGAGATCGGCTCCGGGAGCATCGCGGCAATAGCCCGCGTGTGGTCGATCTTGGCAAGACCCATGGGTTTGCGGGCCATCTCATTTGTAATGTCTCTGCCTATGCTCCTAAACCCGTCTATAAAGCCTTTTACAGGCGCAACACAGCCGTAATCCACCGTTGTGCCGGCCCAGTCAAATATGACCGCCTTTACTTTTGATGCCATCTACTGAACCTCCGGAATTCTTCTGTACAACTCCCTGATCGTGTCTTTATCAAGCCGGACCGGATTATTTTTAAGCCTTTGGATATTCACCGAGTTTGTCAGGATTTCCAAATCATCATCGCTTATGTTTCGGGGGGGCAGTATTTCCAGCCTTCTGAGCATTTGCTCAAAAAACGAAATCGCTTCCCCGCTTTTTTTCTTCCCGAGGGCTTTTGCTATGTCGTCGAAACCACCCATGTACCGCCACACCTTCGGCAGGCACAGAGCTGCGGCGTGTCCGTGGGGCAGTCCGTACATCGTGGTCAGTTTATAACACATCGCATGCGGCGCGGTAGTGGTTGTGATGTTGATCGCTTTTCCCGCCAAGTTTGAGGCGGTGAGCATGTTTTTATTGCTTCCGGCTTCGTTTTTCAAATAATCGTCCATATTATCAATTATCAATCTCACGGCTTTTTGAGAGTACGCTTTGCTCTCCGACACAGCCTTTTTTGACCACCATGATTCGATCGCCTGACAAAGCGCGTCCAGCATCGTGCATTTTTTTTGATAAACGGGGAGAGATTTAAGCAATTCCGGCTGTAAGATTACACAGTCCGGTAAAAGCCGATCATCGGCAACAGAATATTTTTCGCCGTTTTTATATAAGGCCGCGAAATGCGTAGCCTCGCTTCCGGTTCCGGCGGTCGTCGGGACCGCCATAACGGGAATATCGGTATGGTTATAGTACTTTATGCCTTTTGCGGTGTCAATACTGCTTCCGCCTCCCACAGCCACGATATAGTCACATTTGTATTTCCTTAATATCTTCACTCCCGCCTTAATGTCCTCATAAATCGGGTTGGGCGAAAAGTCGCTGAATCTTGTGACTTCGCCGGGAAAATCTATTCCGAACGAATCAAATGCGCCGTCGCATACCAAAAGCGGTCTTTTGTCTTTCAATATTTCGAGTGCAGAAAAATCGGTGAATGTCTGTTGCATTATGAAAGTTCCTCCTCGATTTTCAACCGCTCAAACAGTTCCGGTATATCAGCCACGCCATCAGCTTTATAAAGCACGATCCCGCGTGAACCATCAGGGCCATAGACGAAGTAAAGCCATTCATCGGGACTGTATCCCTCGACTTCATAAATCGGAAATCTTTCATTTTTCATAGCTTCATTTCCGATAAGAAGGCCAATTTTTTTGCCATATGGAACATCAAGAGTGGTTACAGACCCGTCAGCTGATAACCGACCGGAAGCCGTTACATAAGCGGAATAGATAATATCGTTACGTTTCAGTTGAATGTTATAACCGAGAGAGTAAACCGGATGGAAAATACCCTCAATTATTTCGACTTCGGGATTGTCGGACGCGCACGAAGAAAAAACCATAATTATCGCAATGGCAATAACAGCCAAAACTTTTCTCATTATACCGGTCCCTTC
>WRJA01000002.1 GCA_009782435.1 Oscillospiraceae bacterium | reverse complement strand
AGTATTAAAATTTGCCCGCTGGGCCTTTGAAAAATTCGCCGGCATCGAAGACAGGCTCGGGACTCAAATGAGAGCGGTTGGCGAAGTCATGAGCATCGGGCGAACATTCAAGGAGGCTTTTCAAAAAGCCGTCCGTTCGCTTGAGATAGGAAGAAGCGGCCCCGGTTTTGCCAAAGACTTTAATGATCTGAGCGTTGATGAACTTCTCCGTATAATTGCCGTCCCGAACAGCGAGAGATATTTCGCGATATATGAGGCCCTGCGAAAAGGCGCCGGCACAGATAAAATATACGCTGTCACCAAGATTAAGAAATACTATTTGGAACAAATGAGAGAGCTGGTTGAGCTTGAAAATGAAATCCTGACATACAAAAAAAGAGTTTTACCGAACGATTTGCTGATAAGAGCAAAAAAAGACGGCTTCGCCGACAAATATCTGTCGACCCTGCTCGATGTGCCCGAAGAATACATCAGGCTCCACAGAAATGTCGTCGGCGTCAAAGAGGAATGGGACATCGTTCCTGTCAGCGGCGCCGAAGCCGAATACTATTATTCGACTTACAACGGCTTGGGTAAATTAGGCCGCGAGCTTTCAGACTCAAGAAAAAAACGCGGCATTTGTGAGAAAGAGGACAAACGCAAAAAAATAGTCATTCTCGGAGGCGGCCCCAACAGGATAGGGCAAGGAATCGAGTTTGACTACTGCTGCGTCCATACCGCTTTATCGCTCCGCGAAGCCGGTTATAAAACCATTATGATAAACTGCAATCCCGAAACGGTTTCCACAGACTATGACACATCGGATAAACTGTATTTCGAGCCTCTTACAGTTGAGGATGTTTTATCTGTATGCGAGTATGAAAAACCTGTCGGGGCAATAGTGCAATTCGGCGGTCAGACGCCGCTCAACATCGCCATGGAACTGAAAAAAGCGGGAGTGCCGATCTTGGGGACCACTCCGGAAGTCATAGCGCTGGCGGAGGACCGGGATCTTTTCAGAAAGATGATGGATAAAATGGATATTCCCATGCCGGAGTCCGGTATGGCCGGCAATTATGAGGAAGCGGCTACCGCAGCAGCGGGAATCGGATATCCCGTCATGGTCAGACCATCTTATGTTTTGGGCGGCCGAGCAATGGAAGTCGTATTCGACAGCGAACAGTTAAAAAACTATATGTCTGTAAACTCCCGCTACATAGCAAAAGACGCGCCCGTACTCATCGACCGTTTTTTGGACAACGCGATAGAGTGCGAAGCAGACGCCCTTTCAGACGGCAGCACAGCATTTGTTCCGGCGATCATGGAGCATATCGAGTATGCGGGCATCCATTCCGGCGATTCGGCTTGTGTCATCCCCACCGTTAATATCACCGAGCAACAGGCGGAGACAATACGCGACTATACTCGCAGAATCGCCGAAGAATTAGGCGTAGTGGGCCTTATGAATATCCAGTATGCCATACGTCTGGGAAAAGTTTATGTCTTGGAAGCCAATCCGCGCGCTTCCAGGACCGTGCCCCTCGTTTCCAAGATATGCAACATAAACATGGCTGATATTGCCGTTAAGCTTATCATGGCGGAACATACCGGTGTTCATATCGATCTTTCGGATGCGACAGCACCGAAAATCCCTTATTTCGGAGTAAAAGAAGCGGTTTTCCCGTTTAATATGTTTCCTGAAGTCGATCCGGTTTTGGGTCCGGAAATGAGATCGACCGGCGAGGTCTTGGGATTATCGGATTCATTCGGTCTTGCGTTTTATAAAGCGCTTGAAGCAGGCAAGTCGGTCCTTCCTCTTTCAGGTTCTGTTTTGATATCGGTTGCCGAGAAGGATAAAGAACAAGCGACAAACGTCGCGAAGCGCTTTGAAAGCCTCGGATTTAAAATCTACGCCACCAAAGGCACCCATGAGCGCCTCATATCAGAGGGAATAAAAACAGAACTCATCAACAAGCTGCACGAAGGACGACCTAATATTGAAGACGCCATAAAGAACCACCGTTTGGACGTGATCGTCAACACTCCGGGCGGGAGCAGACGCAGCAACTTTGACGGTTCTTATATGAGAAAATCCGCCATCAGATATAATATTCCCTACATGACGACATTGACGGCGGCTCTCGCAGGCGTGAAAGGTATTGAGGAAAAGAAAAGGACGCCGGCGGAAAATGTGAGATCACTGCAGGAATACCACGCAAATCTCAAATAGTAAAAGGAGAACGTACATGTCATACACAACAAGAGTTTTGGAAGACGCGACAAAAAAGCACGCAAGTGAGCCTGAATTCATTCAGGCCATGACCGAGATTCTCACCACTTTAAAGCCTTTTGCGGACGCTCGCCCCGCATATGAAGAAATGGGCATACTCGAGCGTTTGGTTGAACCTGAACGGATAATCATTTTCAGAGTCCCGTGGATTGACGACGCCGGAAAATTCCGCGTTAATTTAGGGTACAGAGTCCAATTCAACAGCGCCATCGGGCCGTACAAAGGCGGACTCCGCTTTCACCCCAGCGTATCTTTGAGCATAATCAAATTTCTGGGTTTTGAACAGATTTTTAAAAACTCTCTTACGGGGCTGCCGATAGGCGGAGGCAAAGGCGGCTCCGATTTTGATCCTAAAGGCAAATCATACCGTGAGGTGATGTCTTTCTGTCAAAGCTTTATGACCGAATTGTACCGACATGTCGGCGCAAACACAGATGTTCCCGCCGGAGACATTGGCGTCGGAGCGCGTGAAGTCGGCTTCATGTTCGGTCAGTATAAACGTCTTACCAACAGCTTTGAGGGCGTTTTCACCGGCAAGGGATTGACATACGGCGGTTCGCTCGCGCGCACGGAAGCTACCGGTTACGGTCTTGTATATCTCACTGAAGAAATGCTGAAGAATCACGGAAAAACGATAGAGGGAAAAACCGTCATAATCTCCGGCAGCGGCAACGTGGCAGTCTATGCCGCTCAAAAAACCGCTCAACTCGGCGGCGTTGTTGTCGCCATGTCCGATTCAAACGGTTTCATTTACGACGCGAACGGCATTGACCTTGCGGCGGTCAAGGAAATAAAAGAAATAAAACGCGGCAGGATATCCGAGTATAAAAACTACCGCCCGAGCTCCGTCTACACCGAAGGCAGAGGTATTTGGAACACAAAATGCGACATTGCCTTCCCCTGCGCCACACAAAACGAATTAAGCGAAGAAGACGCGAAGGCGCTTGTTGCAAACGGATGCTTCGCTGTCGGAGAAGGCGCAAATATGCCGAGCACTTTGGAAGCCACAGAGGTCTTTCTGCAAAACCGTATACTTTTCGCGCCGGGTAAAGCAGCCAATGCCGGCGGCGTCGCTACTTCGGCGCTGGAAATGTCTCAGAATTCACAGAGACTTGCGTGGAGTTTTGATGAAGTCGACAAAAAACTCAAAGATATCATGGTAAATATTTACGCCGGTATTAACGAAGCCGCGAAAGAAGCGGGAAAAACTGATAATTTCGTCGCGGGCGCGAACATCGCCGGGTTTAAAAAAGTCGCCGAAGCTATGATGCAGCAAGGCGCCGTATAAGATTAAACATATAACGCCGGGTTTCCGCGGCCGGAGGCAGTCAAATGTTTGACATGAGCGCTCTTGAGCTGTCATATGCCGTTAAAGCAAAAAAACTCAGCGTCGTCGAGCTGGTTACAGCTTACGTTGCCGAGATAGAGAGAGAAGACGGCAAAATCAATGCGTTTATTTCGGTTTCTGAAGATACAGCTTTAAAAAGGGCCGAGGAGATACAAAAAAAAATAGATTCCGGGGATCCTTTGTCGCCGCTTGCGGGTGTACCGATCGCCGTTAAAGATAATATTAATGTTGCCGGCATGAATACCACCTGCGCCTCCGAAAAGCTCAAGGGATACATTTCCTCCTCCAATGCAACTGTGATCGACAAGCTTGAGGAAAACGGCTTGATCCTCCTCGGAAAACTGAATATGGACGAGTTCGCGATGGGGCTGTCCTGCGACACCGGAATTTTCGGGCCGACACTGAATCCCTGGGACATAACGCGCTCTCCGGGCGGCTCATCCGGCGGCAGCGCAGCGGCTGTCGCAGCCGGAGAAGCGCCCTTGTCTCTCGGTTCCGACACCGGCGGCAGCATACGCAGGCCTTGCGCATTCTGCGGCGTTACCGGAATAAAACCCACATACGGCTCCGTTTCAAGATACGGGCTCATACCCTGCGCGCCCTCCCTCGATCAAATCGGTCCCCTCGGCAGAGACATAAATGACTGTGCGGCGCTTTTATCCGTAATTTCAGGTCCCGATCCCGCGGACGGGACCTGCGTCATCGAGAAGCCTTTTATTTTTGACTGCACCCCTGTCGAACGGCTCTACGGTTTCACTATCGGCTTGCCCCGTAACCGGTCCACTGCTGTTATCGATCCCGACGTCGGTTTTTCTGTATCTTCGGCTGTGAAGAAGTTGGAAACCGCGGGCGCTGTGTTTGAAGATTTTGATATGCCTCTCTCCGATCGGATGATGCATGCTTATTATATAATCGCCTGCGCCGAAGCTTCCGTTGAGCTTTCCTTATACGACGATCCGGAATTCCTTTGCGAAATATCACGACCGGGAAATCCCGTACTCTCAAAAAACCGTGAATTCGGTCCTGAAGTTAAAAAAAGGATAATGTTCGGTTCACATGTGTTATCGCCCGCTTATAAAGAAATCTATCATAAAAACGCATTGCTTGTACGCGAACTTGTTAAGGACGCATACAACCGGCTTTTTGAGCGTTTTGACATGATACTCTCCCCTGTGACTCCGACCTCGGCTAATAAAATCGGCGAGAGCGTCATTGCATCTCAAAATATGTTTGCGGGAGACATTTTCACCGTTTCCGCAAATCTCGCAGGGCTGCCGGCTGTTTCTCTGCCCTGCGGCTTTGACCGATACGGCATACCCGTCGGTCTTCAGCTGACGGGAGACGCTTTTTCCGAGAATAAACTTATAAAAGCGGCCCGGGTCTGGCAGGTCATAACAGATTATCATACAAAAAGGCCGCCGAAGCGATGATCTTCGACCGGAAACCGTTATTCGCGACGGGGTTTCACTCGGATTCCGCTCTTCCGAAGAATTCGCGAATTCTGCCGATCTGATACAGAGACCCGAAAGCACACAGTATATCATCCTCCCGAGCGGCGTCGAGCGCGGCGCTTATTCCTTCTTTGATTTCGTCGAACGCTTCTGCCGGAACGGACGATAAAGCTGAAATCTCCTTTTTCAGTTCATATGCCGAAAGCGCTCTGCTGCCGGGAGGAGTTACGGTATAAAATCGTTTTGCCACGGGAAACACTTCCGAAAGGATAGCTCTGCAGTCCTTATCCGCCAATACCCCCATGATAAACGTGATCTTCTTTCCCGGAAACATAGCGGCAAGACTTCCGGCAAGCGCCGCCGCTCCCTGCGGATTGTGCGCCCCATCCGCTAAAAAGACCGGTTTTTCACATAGGAATTCCATCCTGCCTATACAGCTTGCCGTGCGAAGACCCTCTCGCACGGCGGTTTCGTTTATCGCCCATCCGCGATCAGAGAGGACCTGAGCAGTCCTTACCGCGTTAACGGCATTTTTGATTTGAAATAACCCCGTAAGGCGGGTTTCCAAACCTTTATAGTTTTCCCAATCAAAACACAACCCGTCGGGAGCAATCACGGTAATTCGCGCAGATCTCGCGTCCGCGCGGAAAAGAGAGACTCCGTTATCTCTGCAAACAGCGGAAACAGCATCGGTCACTTCATCTTTTTCTTCCGAAATGATCACATCGCAGCCCGGTTTTATTATCCCGGCTTTCTCCCCGGCAATCTCGGTCAGCGTTGTTCCCAACAGCTCCGTGTGGTCAAAACCGACTGACGTTATGACCGCCGCGACCGGCGCTTCTATGATATTGGTCGCGTCAAGACGCCCGCCGAGCCCTACCTCCAGTACCGTTATGTCACAGTTTTGCCTTTTAAAGTACAAAAAACCCATCGCTGTCACAAGTTCAAACACCGTGGGCGCCTGTGCGCCGGTTAAGACGACGCGCTCTGCCGCCTCAATGACCTTTGTCATCTCTTCTGCTATCTCGTCTTTTGTTATCGCTATACCGTTAACTCTTATCCGTTCGCCGAAGCTCTGAATATACGGTGATATATACAATCCCGTTCTGTATCCGGCAAAGCGCAGAACAGATGAGAGATACGCCGCCGTTGAACCCTTGCCGTTTGTGCCCGCCACATGTATGAAGGCCCTGCCGCGCTCAGGATTTCCGAGTTCATTCATAAGCCTCCTCATTGTTGACAGACCCAACACGGAACCGAGTGCTTTCGCTTTGTCCAAATATGCCGTAACCTCCGGATAATTCAACTCGGCGCCTCCTAAAACCGGTCGCTGCCGTTATATTTTTTACATGATTCCCGCTGCTCGGCATGCCGCCTCTGTCGTATGCGCCGCAAGCACCGCAGTCGTTACGGAGCCCACTCCGCCGGGCACAGGCGTAACGGCGCTCACGATCGAGCAGGCGGCTTCAAAATCGACGTCACCGCAAATACTCCCCTTTTCATCCGTATTTATCCCAACGTCGATAACGATCTGCCCCGGTGATAAGTGTTCAACACCCACTGTATTCTTTTTCCCCGCCGCAACCACCAGCACATCGGCTCTCCTGCACTCCGCCGCCAAATCCCTCGTTTGAGTGTGGCAAACGGTGACGGTGGCATTTTCCCTCATAAGCATCAAGGCCAACGGTTTGCCTGTTACAAGGCTGCGTCCTGCAACAGTTACCCGAGCGCCTGCAAGCTTAATGTCATAGTGCTTCAAAATCTCCATACATGCTTGCGCCGTGCAGGGCGGGAATCCGGAAAAGTCGCCGGAAAACACTCCCGCCATACTCCTCGCCGTTATTCCGTCCACATCTTTTTCCGGACGCACGGCCTCAAAGATATCTTTCTCATTCAAATGCTCCGGCAGCGGACGAAACAAGAGTACCCCGTGTACGTTTTTGTTCTCCCCCGCCGCATATAAAGACGCCCGAAACTTCTCTTTTGAAACATCAGCCGGGAATACTTCTTTACACAATGATATCCCGATACTCTCGCAGCGTTTTTCCAAACTTTTTTCGTATGCGATATCAGCTTCCCGCGCGCCCGCTCTCGCAACAAAAAGACACGGTGTGACGCCGAGGGATTTCAGGTCAGCTGTTTTTGCTTTCAGTCGTTCTGTGACAGAAGCCGCTACCGGAGCGCCTTTTAATAATTCGGCCAAGTCTTGACCTCCTTAAAATAATCCTGAAATCCGCCCTGCGGCGTCAACGTCGATCTTTTCCGCCGCGGGAGCGCCCGGAAGCCCGGGCATTGTCATCACATCTCCTGTTAAAGCTACGACGAAACCGGCGCCGGCGCATACTTTCAGATTTCTGACAGTAATTTTAAAGCCGGTCGGCGCTCCGGTCAAAGCTGCGTTGTCGGAAAAGCTGTACTGTGTTTTTGCCATACAAACAGGTAACTTCCCGAAACCGAGCTCCTCAAGCCCGGAAAGCTGTTTCAGTGCACCGCCGGTAAGCTCCGCGCCGTCCGCTCTGTAAACCTTTGTCGCTATTGCTTCGATTTTCTCTTTGATGCTCATATCCTCAGGGTAAACAAACGAAAAGCTGTTTTTTTCTTCGCACAAACGCACAACTTCTTTTGCAAGAGCTTCGCCTCCTGCGCCGCCCTTGCTCCAAACCTCTGAAATGACTGTATTGACGCCCAGTTCCCCGCACTTTTTCTCAATAAAGGCAAGTTCCGCTTCACTGTCCGCGGGGAAGCGGTTTACAGCGACCACTGCCGGTATCCCGTACAGCTTCGTCACATTATCAACATGCCGGAGCAGGTTCGGAATACCTTTTTCAAGAGCGGCGGCATTCTCTTTTACGAGATCTTCCTTCGAAACACCTCCGTGATGCTTCAGCGCTCGGACGGAAGCCACGATGACAGCCGCGTCCGGCCTTAGCCCCGATATTCGGCATTTGATATCAGTGAATTTTTCGGCGCCCAGATCCGCTCCGAAACCGGCCTCTGTAACACAGTATTCACCTAACTTAAGCGCAAGCCGAGTAGCCGCCAAAGAGTTGCATCCGTGCGCAATATTCGCGAAAGGTCCGCCGTGTATGAAAGCAGGCGTGTGTTCCAGTGTCTGCACCAAATTCGGTTTCATCGCATCTTTCAAAAGGGCTGTCATAGCCCCGTGAGCCTTCAGTTCACCGGCTGTCACAGGTTTTTCGTCGTATGTATAACCAACAATAATACGAGAGAGTCGTTCTTTCAGGTCGATAAGATCATTTGAGAGGCAAAGAACAGCCATGACTTCACTCGCCACGGTAATTTCAAACCCGTCCTCCCGCGGAACTCCGTTTACTCGTCCGCCCAATCCGTCCGTTATGCTTCGCAGTTGCCGGTCATTCATATCTACGGCGCGTTTCCATGTAACGCGCCTCGGGTCAAGTTTCAGAGTATTACCCTGATAAATGTGGTTATCCAGCATAGCCGCCAAAAGATTGTCAGCCGCTCCGACAGCGTGGAAATCCCCGGTAAAGTGCAGATTAATATCCTCCATCGGAACTACTTGGGCATATCCGCCGCCGGCTGCTCCGCCTTTTACTCCGAATACCGGCCCGAGTGAAGGTTCTCGCAGCGCCACGATTGATTTTTTCCCGATACGGCGCAATGCGTCTCCCAACCCCACTGTTGTCGTCGTTTTTCCCTCGCCTGCGGGAGTCGGCGTTATTGCCGTCACAAGAACCAGTTTCCCGTCAGGGTCGTTTTTCATTTTTTCAAGCAGTTTGATATCGATCTTCGCTTTACAGCTACCGTATTGTTCAATAAACTCTTGCGGCGCGTCGATTATATCCGCGATCTCATTTATGTGCAAAAGCTCTGCGTTCTGCGCGATCTCAATGTCAGTTTTCATTTTCACGGTCCGCTCCTTATTTTTAATCTGCCGGACTCAGGTATAACAAAACGGAATGCGGCCATGACCCCGCGTTCCGTTTTTGATGATATCCCGGATATTGCTTGTTGTCAATACACCGAGGCGCATCGACAGCATATACATCAGCGGTTTAAATCAGTTTTCGGTGATTTTATGAATTATTCGGTCCGGGGCTTGTTGATTACAGGAAAAAGCGTTATACTAACACTCGGCGAACAGGAACGACGCCGTTCATTAAGTTTCGCTGAATAAATTCGGAGAGCGATATGATATGACAAATACGTCAAATGCATTTGAAATCGGACCGATAAGGCCCCCCAGCGAGGCGGAGAGCCTGCTTTTGCGCATAACGCGCAATTGCCCGTGGAACAAGTGCAAGTTCTGCAAATTATACAAAAAACAGAAATTCAGCACGCGTTCCGTCGACGAAATAAAAGCAGACATAGACCAAGTGGCTGCAATCAGAAATGATATACTTGAAATGTCACGCGACGCCGTTTCGTATGAGCCTTACATGATCAGAGAAAAATTGACCGGTTTACCGGAAGAAACGATACAAAGGTATTTTTACATAATTCAATGGATGGCAAGCGGCGAAGAATCCGTTTTTCTTCAGGACGCTAACGCGATGGTACTGACATTTGATAAATTGTGTCAGATACTTGTTTATCTGAGGGAGAAGCTGCCGCATGTTAAAAGAGTCACCTCATACGGCCGGGTCGATTCTTTGAACAAATTCTCCGTGGAGCAATTCAAGGTTTTAAAAGAAGCGGGGCTGGACCGTATACACTCCGGCTTCGAGTCCGGTTCCGACAATGTATTGACCTTGATAAGCAAGGGCTATACAAAAGCTCAGGAAACAGAAGCCGGACAAAAAATCAAAGCTTCCGGCATTGAGCTTTCCGTATATTATATGCCGGGAGCGGGCGGCAAGGACTTTTCCGAGGAAAACGCTGAGGAAACGGCTGACACGATAAACAAGATCGATCCGGATTTTGTCAGGATAAGAACTTTTATTTCATTGCCGGGGACCGGTCTGTTTGAGGATATCGAAGCCGGCCGTATAAAAGAATGCACTGACGCGGAGAAGATGCTTGAACTGAAAAAAATGATACAGTGCATACATGGCGCTACCGGTCATTTATTCAGTGATCATATCGTCAATTTGTTTGAAAACGTAAACGGGAACATGAAAACCGACAAAGAAAAGATGCTCTCGGTATTCAATGCCTTTGAGAATCTCGGCGCATCGGACAGGCGCAGATATCAATTAGCCCGGCGAATGGGCATGCTCAGATCGCCCGGTGATCTGGACTTTTTGAGCCGGCAGCAGTCGGAAACGATAGACATGTACCTTGCCGGCCTTGATACGGATGAAAAATTCGAAGCTTTTCTGCTCAAATTCCTGCGCCGCTATGTTTGATTTCGACCGATCGGAAGTGAAGCCATTGAAAAACAGGAATCCTGAATTCAAACTATCTGCAGTGCTCGCATGCCCTTGCGTTATGTTCTGCGCGGGCTTTTTATATCTTTGGAGCGTTTTTCAGCAGCCGGTAATCGACCACTACGGCTGGGACGTTTCCGCTGTGACCATGATCTCGTCGGCTATGCTGTCGCTTTATGTTGTGGGAAGTCTTATTGGCGGATTTGTCTCAGACCGGAAAAGCCCGCGATTTTCCGTCTCGTTCGGCAGTATCCTGGGGTTTATCGGGCTGTTTGCAACGTCGCTTCTGAAAGCCGAATATCCTTGGATGATATACGTCACTTACGGGCTGTTAGCCGGAATCGGCACAGGTTTCTCATACTCCGGCGCGCTTAACTGCATCCAGAAATGGTTCCCGCAAAGACGCGGCTTCGCCTCGGGAGTTACAGTCTGCGCGTTCGGCCTTTCGGCCATAGTGCTTGCTCCTTTTATCGAATGGCTCATTCGCTCCTTCGGGGTCCCCGCGACCTTCCGCATCATGGCGTTTATCTTTCCGGTCGTTTCTTTTATTGCCGCTCAATTATTAAAACCTCCGTCAAAAGCGTATCTTGACAGCCTTGACCTTCCCGCCGAAAAAGCCATGCAACGCCAATATGAGCCTCGTGAAGTCATAAAAACCCCGGAATTCTGGTTCATTTCCGTTTCCACTTTTTTTCTTCCCGCTGCGTATATGATGATTATACCGAGAATAAAGACCTTAGCCGCGGCGCGCGGGATTTCCGCTGCTCAGGCAAGTCTCACGGTTTCTCTGACGGGAGCGGCAAGCGCCGTCTCAAGGATCGTCGGCGCCGCGCTTTCAGATAAATACGGTCGGGCGGTCACTTTGTGGGGCATCTCTCTTTTGATGCTTATCGCCGCCGTTTGCATGACTTTTGCCGGCGGATGGTTCTACACTGTCGTCGTTCTGCTTATTGTCGCAGGTTATACAGGTCCTGCCGGTATCTTTCCTTCAATGTGTACGGATGTTTTCGGGACAAAACACGCCGGAGCGAATTTCGGTATGTGTCTTTTATTTGTCGGTTTCGCGTCGGCATTTTTCCCTTGGCTATCCACCGTGATAAATGCCGCCGGCGCCGAAAGCGGCAACTACACCGCGTCGTTTATGATAGCCGCCGGAGGCTGTGTCGTTCCTCTCGCTCTTTTGCCGATATATGAAAAGGCGAGAAAAAAAAGGGCCGCGAGTGACTTTGAAGAAATCAAACGAAACCAAGCGCTGTAATAACAAAACCGGCGTCATTTATTTTCCGGGACCATGCTGTCGGCTTCCCCGGGTACTGCAATTATCGTCTTTTGATTATTATAGATAACTTTTCCGGGCCTCGATCCGCCGGGTTTTTTAACAAATCTTACTTGGGTGTAATCCACCGGCACCTTTTCTGATTGTCTCCCCTGCGAATACCGGGCCGCGAGAATCGCGGCCTTTTTTATTACGTTTTGATCCGGCTGCGCACCGTTGCATGAGACAATGACATGGCTGCCCGGTATGCTTTGAGCATGCAACCAGATATCGGTCTTTTTTGCGTTTTTTGTTAATAAATCGTTTTGAGTATTGTTTCGTCCGACATATATGTCAAAACCTGTTTCTGTCTTGAATATCAAGGGTTTTCTTTCCGGCAGTTTTTTTTCGAGCGGCTTTTTCCGGTTTTTCAAATAACCCGCTGACGTCAGTTCGCTTGTTATTTCAGCCAAATCCGTATCGCAGGAGGCGCGGTCCGTCTCTTCCTCAACGCTTTCCAAATATTCAAGTTCCGCTTTATTTTTTATAATCAGTTCCTTGAGATATTCTTCCGCTTTTTTTGCTTTCGAGTATTCCCTGAAATATTTCGCCGCATTTTCCGGCGGCGTTTTCAATGGATCTAAAGGGATTTCGATCTCTTCGGACCCGCCCTCGAACCAATCTTCGGAAAGAAGAGCAGTATCTCCTTTTTTTATTTTGTATATATTTGCCGTTATGAGTTCGCCTTGTTTTCGAAGTGTATCGCGCCCCAGTGTTTTTGCAAGCTCAAGTGTTTGATTCTCAAGCTTTCGAGCTGTTCTTTCCTTAGCGTTTTTCACCGGTTTTCGAATTTCCCTTTTTTTTCTTGATAAACGCTCGCTGATGTCCCTTTCCGTAAAATACGTGTCGAGCAGAGATGAAAAATCCCTAAACGCTCTGCAGGTCAAAGCGCCTTCATATTGAAGTATCCGCATATAACAAAAATCCGCCGGTTTTTCTTTTTCCGACAGTAAACACGGTTCAAATCCCCGGACTCTGACAAGTTCGCACAGCTTTTCGATTTCCGAAAAAAACGCTTCCGCGTCTTTCGGTCCCGCTTCAGCGACAAAAGGCGACGCATCGCCGAAAGCGCGGAAACAGATTTCACGGCAAACGAGCGGCGAGAGTCCGGCAAATGAATCAAAAATCAGCTTATCGAGTTCTTTATCATTCTTCGCATTTAAAATGATTTCGCGCCTTTCTGCGGCCGTCAAATCGAAAAAAACCGGTTTCTTTACAGGGTCAGGCAACCTGTAGAGCATATTCGGCAAAACATGCCGGTTTCCCGACGCGATTGTCAATTTCCTCAAACAATCGATAATATACCCGTCGGCTCCCGTCAGTATGATATTTGTGTTTCTTCCGGTCATTTCCGCGATCAAAATCTTTTTATTCTTTGCGCCCGATTCTTCCAATGCGTCCAATTCCATAACAATAATACGTTCTGTATTCGGCTGTGTTACGCTTTGTATTTTTGCTCCCTGTATATGCTTTCGCAAAAGCATACAAAACATCGGCGGGGTTTTCGGGTTTTCAAAATCCGCGCCGGTCAGATGTATCCTCGCATTTCCGGGTTCGGCGGATATCAGAAGTTTTTTATTTCCCTCCGGGCCGCGAAGTGAAAGAAGCAGCAAGTCTTTTCCGGGCTGTTGTATCTTATCGATTCTCGAACCGGCTGTCGCGCCGCTGAGTTCACCGGCGAGCGCCTTTACGATAACGGCGTCAATCGGCATTATTCTTATCCTCCGCTATTATACGAAAAAGCTCGCTTACACGCTGTATTTGTCCCTTAAGAAACAGCCATCCGAAAAGGGTTTCCAATCCGGTGGCTGTGTGATATTGAGCTGTGTCCGCATTTTTCGGAACTGAATGCGTATGCGCGTTTCGGCCGCGTTTGAATATTTCGAACTCCTCCGGACTGAGGTGTTCTCTGATTGTTTCTGCAGCATCGGCTTGTGAGCGCGCGCTGACATAACCGACGCATGCGTCATGCAAATCGCGATTTGTAAGTTTACCGTGAGTACAAAGCCATGAACGAACAAGCAGTTCGTATACCGCATCTCCCATATGCGCTAAACCCGCATTGCTTATTTTCGAAAGCTTTTCATCCGGGAGTTCAGGATAAAAAAACGGTTCACTTTTTCCTCTCTGATTTTCTCGGAGCTCATTTTGTCGCTCCTTCGATCTTTCGGCGTCAGTCTTCATATTCATCAGGTTGCGGTATCGACTCTTCGACATCGATAAACGATATGTCGTTGAATGATTCGCGAGGAACCGTACCGTGAATGAACTGCATCTCCTGCCACTCTTGTTTTGTTATCATAATTTGTCTCGGCTTTGAGCCTTCGAAAGGTCCGACGACCCCTATCTCCTCCATTTGGTCGACAAGCCGCGCCGCTCTCGAATACCCCAGTTTAAGCCTGCGCTGAAGCATTGAAACCGAAGCTTGCTTTGTTTCAAAGATCACGTCGACCGCTTGCGGTAAGAGTTCGTCATATCCTGTTTCGTGCTGTTCCGATTCAGGTTTGGCATTATCCGACGGTAACGACGCTTTATTAGCCGCCGCTTTTTCAATCTCCGCCATGATCTCAATATTGTATTGAGCGTCATTTCCGGATTTTACAAAGTTAATGACTTCTTCTCTTTCTTCGTCGGAAACAAAAGCTCCCTGTATACGCATCGGTTTTCCGCTGCCGAGCGGAGAATAAAGCATATCTCCGGAACCGATGAGTTTATCGGCGCCTTGCGTATCCAGTATTATCCTGCTCTCAAGCGCCGACGAAACGGCGAAGGCTATTCGGCTCGGTATATTTGCTTTCATAAGTCCGGTTATCACGTCCGCGGACGGACGCTGAGTGGCAATGATGAGATGTATGCCGGACGCCCTGCCCATTTGAGCTATCCTGCAAATGCTTTCCTCAACTTCTTTTGACGCAGTGAGCATCAGGTCCGCCAATTCGTCGATCACTATCACGACCTGCGGTATCGTTTCGTTGTCGTTCTTACGCTGATATGAATTGTATCCTGTAAGATCGCGAGCCCCTATCTCCGAAAACTGCCTGTATCGTTTAAGCATTTCAACTACCGCCCATTGTAAAGCGCCGGCGGCCTTTTTCGGATCCGTAACTATCGGGATGAACAGATGCGGTATGCCGTTATATATTCCGAGCTCAACCATTTTCGGGTCTATCATGACCAAACGAACTTCTTCCGGAGAAGCTTTGAAAAGCAGACTCAAAATAAGCGAGTTCATGCAAACCGATTTGCCCGAACCCGTAGTTCCGGCAATAAGCATATGAGGAAGTTTTGCAATGTTCCCGACAATGGGATTTCCGCCTATATCCTCTCCTATCGCGAAGGTCAGTTTTGAGGCTGAGTTTTTAAACGCAGGCGATTCAATGATATTGCGAAGACAGACCAAACTGACGAGTTTATTCGGAACTTCGACACCTACGGTCGATATCTTATCCGGTATCGGAGCTATCCTCACGCTTGTGACCCCTAATGAAAGAGCCAAGTCCCCGGCTAAATTCGTAAGTTTTGTAAGCTTAACGCCGGCGTCCAATGACAAGTCATAACGAGTGACTGTCGGCCCTCTCGTAACGCCGGTTATTGACGCGCTCACTCCGAAACTGCGTAATGTGCTGTCCAGGCGTTCCCGATTAAGGGCAATTTCTTCCTTCGCGTCAACCGCTTCGCGCTTGCCCGCGCGCAGCAGATCTGTCGGCGGAATCTCATATGTCGAATCGTCCGAATAAGGATTTTGCCTTACCGGTTTTATATTGCCGGCATCTTTGTTTTCAAGGTCGTTGATTTCTTTTTTCTTTGGCTTCTGTTCGTCGGCGATGTGTCTTGCGGTTTCCTCTCCGGTTTGCTTCTCCGGTTCCGTCAGTCGCCCGGATAGGACCTGATCGGGTGTTTTGACACGGGGGTTCACATTAAAAAAACCGACGTGTTCTTCCGTATACTCGGCAGCAGGTCCTTCATCCAAAGGGATATCTATTGCGCGGCGGGCACTTCTGCGCTCTGTTGTCGATTTAAGGGGCTCATTTTTTATCTCTTCGTTTTCATCAGGCTCGTTTATGTTTTTGTCCCTCTCCGGAAGCCGGTTTTCTCTGCGGCGGTTCATCAGAAGGGCGACCAAGGCTTCCGGAGAAATATTCAATGCACCCAAAGCAAAGAAAATAAGCATAGCAAGCAGTAAAGGAAGCGCACCGTAAATACTTAAGGCGGATATCAAGAGCTCCGAAAAAATGCCCGAAACTACTCCCCCGCTGCTCAGTTCGGCGCCGGAAATGTACAACGCCTTAACAATATCCGAGCTGAATTTGTAAGAGCCGTCAGATACAAACAGATGGATGATTGCTCCTGCCGTAACCGGAAGCAGTAAGACAAAGGTTATTCTCAGCGATTGCGGTACGGATCTGCGAAACAGCAATAAAACCGAACAAACAAAAAACGCAGGCGGAAACAAGAAAAAGCCCCAACCGAACAGTCCTTTAAGAAAACTGCCCAAAATTGAAATCAACCATGCGTCAGCGATAAAATAGCCGAGAAAAGAAAACAAACCGAGAAAAAGGCACACCGTCGCCCCTATTTCACGGCGTATCGGTTTTTTTCCCGGAACCGTTTTCTCACTTTTTTTCGCACCGGTCTGACGTGCTCGTGTCTCGTCTTTTTTTGATTTTGCAGACGCCATCTGCTCAACTCCGTATCAGAATAGGTTAACCGGTCCTTTCAGACTATGCTATCAGTGTAAGTATCACGGTCAAAAGACCGATTATCCAACAATAATATGCGAATTTACCGAAGTGTCCGCGCAATGACAACCTCTCAATAAGCTTTATCGCGGCAATGCCCGCTCCCGCCGCAACAACGGCGCCGAGTAAAAAAACGGGTATAAGCGAAACCTCTATTCCTTCTTTAAATGCGTCGACAAGAGTGATGAGCGTAGCGCCCAATACCGCCGGAATCGACATAAGAAAAGAAAACCTTATCGAAAATTCCCTGTCAAATCCGCAAGCCAAACCTCCGGATATGGTCGCTCCCGAGCGCGAAAGGCCGGGAATAACGGCGACCGCTTGGCACAATCCCACAATAAGCGCGTCCTTGACTGTCATGTTTCTCTCATTTTTTTTACCGGGAGCAAATTTGTCGGATACAAACAACATTATTCCCGTGATAATGAGGGCGATCCCTATAAACACCGTACTGTAAAAAAGCTTCTCGGTATATTTCCTTACGGGAATAATAAGAAACAGCGGCAATACAGACGCCGCAAGCATTATGATCAGTCGCTGGGCTTTTACGGGCTTCTTCATTTCATACCGCGGCTGTCCGCCGTTTTTTATAAATCCGGTCAACAGAAGAGCCATTTCCGCAATGCCTTTCCGGTAGACAGCGCAAATCGAAACAAGTGTTCCGACATGCAGCATCACATCAAAGAACAACCGGCCGTTTTCCGATGTTTCCATAACAAAGAGATTTTGCAAAACAGATAAATGCCCGGAACTGGATACAGGTAAAAACTCGGTCAACCCCTGTACCAACCCCAAAAAAACGGCTGATAAAACGGACACTTAATCGTTCACTCCTTTCGCGGAGTTTCAGGTCCGGAAAAGACCGCAGAATACTGTGTTTACTATTGCGGTATGTTATCATATTCCGTTGAAAAGTACAATAATAATATTCAGAATATGTTCCTACAAATATTCAGAATATGTTCTCCCCGGATATGTTCTCGCGCATGCGCTGAATTTATTTACTTTATAGGTGAAAATCCGAGAAAATATCTTGCATAAGCCGCTTTATTATAATATAATCACATAAATCATGAAAATGATGCATAATATCGGAAGGCTCTTTGCACGAAAACTCAAAACAAAATGGAAAGGATTTGATTCATTGTGAGAAAACCAGTATTGTCAACCATTGCGCTCATCCTTATGCTCACGCTTGTCGCCGGTTTCGCGGCCGGTTGCGGCGGCGGCAATCAGCCCTCTCAGAGCGGCGGCAATCAGCCCTCTCAGAGCGGCGGCAATCAACCCGCTCAAGGCGGCAACCAGCCCGCTCAAGGCGGCAACCAGCCCGCGGACGACGGCAAAGTGTATTCCCTGTCCTTGTCTCAGCATGACCCCGCTTCGTCAAATAAAACAAAGTATCATGTCGATTGGGCCAATACGGTCAACAAAGCCAGCGGCGGTCGTCTTGACATAACCGTTTTCTCCGACGGCGTTTTGGCGGGCGGCACCGGTCAGCTCGACGCCTTAAGAACCAACGTTTGCGACATAGCGTGGGTTTTCCCGGTTTACTGGCCGGGGCAGTTCCCCATCAGTGAAGTCGTTACTCTCCCTCTGGGCATAACCACAGTTCCGCAAGCCACAAACATTTTGTGGGATCTCTATGAGACCTCACCCGAAATGCAAGCGGAAGTCGCGGAATTCATTCCTCTCCAGATCCACACCAATCCGGTCAGTATAATCGGCACGGCGAATAAACCCGTTTATAAGGTCAGCGATCTTGTCGGCATGAAAATGCGCGTCGCCGGCGGCGCTCCGACCGACAGCGTATCCGCTTGGGGCGGGACCCCGATGCAGCTGCCGCCCGGCGATATTTTCCAGGCGGTCGAGCGCGGCACCGTGGACGGCTATGTATTCGAGTTTTCCGGCATAGTAAGTTTCTCGCTTCAGGAAGTTACAAACTACTTCACAGAAGTGCCGGTTTATGCGGGCCCCTATTATCTTATGATGAACAGAGGAAGCTTTGAAGCTCTCCCGGCTGATCTTCAGGATATTATCATGAGTTATTCCAACCGCGAGACATCCCTCGACATGGCTTATGTCTTTGAGGGCGACTGCCGCCGCGGTAAGAACGCCGCCATCGATATCGGCTGCACGATAATAACCGCCGATGAAGCGGAAACCGATGAATTCTTAGCGATCGCCCATGAAAAGGTTTTATCAGAATGGATAAATACATACTCATCCGCTTTTAACGCGCAAGGTTTTGTGGATCAGGTATCGGAGCTGGCCCGGAAGTATTTTATCACTTCCGACCAATTGAACGCCGAACTCGATAGACTGGGTCTTTAAGTCCTAAAAACTCTTATGCCGTACACTGAATTCGTTATCAGCGGATTCAGTGTACGGTCTCAATGAAAGGAATGACTTTTTTGGATCCTACTGTATTGGCAATACTCGGCATTGTTACGGTCATTGCAATGCTCGCGTTGGGCGTCAATATCGGTATGGCAATGATGTTGGTCGGTTTTGTGGGTTACGCGATCTCAGTTAACTTAAACGCCGCGTACGGCGTCTTAAGAACAGAGCCGGTCACTCAGGCAAGCAGTTTCGTTTTGACGGTCATACCGCTTTTTATTATGATGGGTAACTTCGCGTTCGCCTCGGGGATGAGCGCGGGGCTTTATAATGCCGGTAACAAGTGGCTCAGCAAGCTCCCCGGCGGTCTCGCCTGCGCGACTATCGCGGCCTGCGCGGCTTTCGGCGCGATTTGCGGATCCACCACGGCGACGGCGGCGACAATGGGCGTTGTCGCGATACCGGAGATGCAAAAACACGGTTACGCGAGCAGCCTTGCCACAGGGTCTGTGTCCGTCGGAGGTTCATTGGGCATCATGATACCGCCGAGTTCGTGTTTTATAGTTTACGGCATTGCGGCAGAAGAAAACATAGGCCGGCTTTTCGCCGCGGGCATACTTCCGGGAATTGTCATCGCCGTTTTTTGTATAATAGTTATCGTAGTACATGTTAAGATCAAACCTGAACTTGCCACACCTCCTCTCCCTTGTACATGGAGAGAGCGTTTTGCCTCCTTAAAAGGCCTGATAGACGTTTTAATTCTTTTCATCGGCATTTTTGTTCTTATGTTTTCCGGTGTTTTCACCATCAGCGAAGCGGCGGCGGCCGGAGCTTTCCTTGCGATGATCATTTGCGCCGCCAAACGCAAACTCTCTTGGAAAACTTTTCTTTCCGTGATGGGTGATTCGATCAAAACGACCGCAATGACTTACCTCATTGTCATAGGGGCCATGGTCTTCGGAAAATTTTTGGCCATATCAAAACTGCCCATGACCTTGGCGACTCTTGTCACAAGTCTTGAGGTTTCTCCGTATTTGGTGTTTACTGTGATCATCATCATCTATGCCGTACTCGGATGTCTGATGGACGCTTTGCCCATGGTGATGCTTACTGTCCCGATCTTCCTTCCGGTCATAATGGATCTCGGTTTTGACAAGGTATGGTTCGGCGTTATCATCGTAATGGTCATGATGCTCGGCGTTATTACCCCGCCGGTCGGACTGAATTGCTATGTTATTTCCGGCGTCGCCAAAGACGTCCCGCTGCAAACTATATTCAAGGGCGCACTTCCGTTCACAATTGCCCTTCTTGCCGCTATAGTCGTAGTGACCGCATTTCCTCAGATAGCGCTCGTAATACCGAATCTGCTGTACGGTTAGGAGGAGCGTGATATGAAGATTCTTACAAAAAGCATCGGCGCTCTTGCCATAGCCGTAAACGCGATCTCATATATCTGTTTCACAGCTATCATGCTTCTTATAGTAACTGATGTTATGCTGCGCTATTTGCTTAACAGCCCCATCCTCGGATCCCTTGAAATAGTTGAACAGCTCATGCTTTGCGGAGTTATAAGTTCTTTCGCCTATGCCCAAATGAAAGGGACGCACGTCCATGTGACGATGCTCATAGGTATATTCCCGAGAAAGATAGGGTTGGCCGTGTTCGCTCTCGGCGAACTGCTTTCGGCCGGAATCGGCGCTTTACTGTGCAACGCCTTGATAAAACAGACCGGAATGGCGATGGACTATAAATATACAACGGTTATTCTTAAAATCTCCACCGTTCCTTCATACGTGATCGTATCGATCGCGGCAGGAGTATTGAGTCTTACTCTGTTCTTGAGCGCGATAAAAGGTTTTGCTTCGCTGTTTAACAAAGAATATGAAGCTGAAATAACGGCAGACTGGCTGTGACCCGAAATAATACAAAATGAGCCGCCTTTACGGCGGCTCATTTCCGGGATGACAATACTGCGTGAGATAGGGGGCAAAGCGATCCGTGCACATCGAACATTTCAAAGAATTCATAACTTTAGCGGAACTGCTCAACTACAGCATTGCCGCCGAACATTTATATCTAACGCAGCCGGTACTCAGCCGGCATATTATCGGGTTGGAAAAGTATTTGGGCGTCCGATTGTTCAGCAGATCCACACAGAACGTGAAACTGACCGCGGAAGGCCGTTTTTTGTATGAAAACCTGCCTGCCGTTGTAAACCGGCTCGATCATTTGATAACACGCGTAAAACAGACAAATAATTATGAAGAACTTTCAGTTACTTTAGGTTCCCCGTTTTACGCGGTTAAAGACTATCTCAGAGACGTGCCGAGCCACCTGAAAAAACACCACGCCAATTTAGATTTTAAACTCGTTATGGACGATCCCAATGACCTTATCCGCTATTTGTACGCCGATAAAGTGGATATCATAGTCGTCCCGAATATCCCGTTTTCCGGCTCGGGCAATCTTGTCTTTTTTAATCTTTTTGACGAGCGCCTCGGAATTTTATGCAACAATAAAGACCCCTTGGCAAAACGAAATGAGATCGATCTTAAGGAGATAAAAGGAAAAACGATTCTGAGCGTTGAATCGAATTATTTTGACACAATGTGGAAAAAGGTTGTCGATTACTGTTCGGAATTGGGTTTTACACCTTCAAATCCTATACTGTACAATCAAATTGAATCTGTTTTAATGGAAATCAACAATTCTTCCGCCATCACCATCATTGGCCGGCACATGAGAAACGCCACGATGTACGATGTGAGATTTATTCCGTTTTCAAATGATTTTTGCTACAGGCGTATCAGCCTGTGTCATAAACGTGACAACAACAATCCCGCCATAGGCATTTTAAAGAGCGCGTTCAAGGAACGTTTTTCTCAGAAATATGAAACGGAATGATTTGTTCATATATTAAAAGACAACGGGGCGCCGCGTAATACGGCGTCCCGGCATTTTTTTATCCGTTCCGGTTTCACATAATTTTCAGCCCTGTAAAAACACAGCTTTTACTGCTTTATATGTCATATAGCAATCGAATTTGGATACGATTTCAAAAGGAGAATGCATCGATAATACAGGTACGCCGGCGTCGATCGTGGCAATATTTCTGTTTGCCGTAAATTTGGCAACGGTACCCCCTCCGCCTTTATCCACTTTGCCGAGTTCGCTCATCTGCCAGACGACCCCGTTACCGGCGAAAATCTTTCTCATTTCCGCTACAAGCTCGGCGCCCGCGTCAGACGAGCCGGATTTTCCTCGGGAGCCGGTATATTTCATAAGACACACGCCGTAGTTTATTTTTGCGTTGTTTCGTTTTTCGGAAACATCCGGGAAATTCGGGTCAAACGCGTTGGAGACGTCGGCCGAAATACAGACGCTGTTTTCATAACAATCGCGAAGGCGGACGCCTCCCGCAACGCAAAGGTCCTCAATGAAGGAGTCAAAAGCTTCGCTTTGCATACCTGTAACACCCTCGGATCCCGTTTCCTCCCTGTCCGTTAAAACACAAACGGCTGTCTTTTCCGGTATTTTGATTTCTGTCACCGCTTTAAGCGAAGAAAAAGCGCACACCCTGTCGTCATGACCGTATCCGCCTATCAGGCTGCGATCAAACCCGATGTCTCTGACCTCAAAGGCAGGCACGGCGCACAGATCCGCTGAAACAAAATCCTCTTCAGTTATGCCGTATTTTTCATTTATGATCGAAAGCACGGTAAGTTTGACCTTGTCGTCGCCCTCATCATTTTGCGGTATGCTGCCGATCAGTATATTCAAACCTTCTCCCGTTATGCCTTCCGCCATTGTCTTTTTCATTTGTTCCTCGCCCAAATGCGGCAGAAGATCGGTTATGACAAACTGCGGGTCATCTTTATCGGCGCCCACGGAAATATGCAGCGCTTCACCGTCTTTTTTAACAACGGTTCCCCGAAGCTCAAGCGGGACAGCCGTCCATTGATATTTTTTGATTCCGCCGTAATAATGCGTCTTCAAATAACATAACTCATCGCTCTCAAACATGGGAAGCTGTTTCAGATCCAATCTCGGCGAGTCAACATGAGCGACAGAAAAAACAGCTCCCTCCGACAGGGGCTTTTTCCCGACCACGGCAAACATCACCGCTTTTCCGCGTATATTCCTGTAAAGCCTGTCGCCCGCTTTAAGAGGCGTTTTTGTCTTTTTGTATTCCAAAAAACCCGCCGATGAGGCAATCTTTACAGCCTCATTGACCGCTTCCCGTTCGGTTTTGGCAATGCTCAGAAAACTCTTATAATCTTCACAGTAATTTTCACACAAAGAACGTTCATTCGCGTCGATTATTGCATAGCCGTTCTTTTGTATATAAAACAGCTTATCTCTCAATTCGGAATTTTTTTCAGCCATTATTCATCAGCTCCTCGAATAATTTTCCGCATTTATCTCTGAACTCTCCAATGCTTCCGTTATTTTCAATAATAAAATCACAGTTTTCCCGGAAAAATTCATCCGTCTTCTGCGCGTCTATACGCATCCGGGCATATTCCCTCAAAAGGCTCTCCCTCTCTGTTATCCTCAGCAGCCTGACTTCCGGCGAGGCGGTTATGCCGACCACTGTTGAACACTTTTCCGCACGGCCGCTTTCAATAAGCGCGATGGCGGCAACAGCCGCTGTTTCGCCGCCTTCCATGGCATAGCAGCTGAGCCTTTTATCAACTTCGGCGCGGATATATTTGTGCGTAACAGAGTTCAGCCGCTCCAAGGCTTCTCTGCCGCGAAAAACGATTTGTCCCAAATCTTTTCTCCTGAGGACCCCGTCTGTTACGACCCCTTTAAACTGTGAACTTATCTCAAAAACCATATCTTGATTGCTTTCAAGAAGCTCATGATAAACATCGTCACAGTCAATGGCGAGCGCGCCCAAACTCTCCGAAACTTTCAGCGCCGTAGTTTTTCCTGTGCCGCTGCCTCCGGTAAGACCGATAATATTCATGGCGCCGGTAACAGCTCTTATTATTTCATCCGAGGAAAGCGCTCCCTCACGCAAAATACGGTACGGGCTCCGGGACAAATCGATTATTGTCGACTCGGCGCCGGCTTCGCACCGGCCGCCGTCGATAACTCCGTCGATTTTGCCTCCGAAATACTCCAGCACTTCCCCGGCAGTTGCGGGCGGCTTTTGTCCGGAAAGGTTCGCAGACGGAGCGGCAAGAGGAAGAGATATTTCCGCCAAGAGCTTAAGAGTCAAATCATGCTTCGGACAGCGCAATCCGACCGTATCTCCTCCCGCCGTCACAACATCCGGAACGACCCCCGATGATTTCAGTACAATAGTAAGAGGTCCCGGCCAAAACTTCTCGGCGAGCGTATACGCCGCTTTCGGTATATCCATGCAATACTTCTCCAGCGCTTCGGGTCCCGGCACCAGCAAGGATAAGGGTTTTTCCGGCGGCCGTCCTTTTAATGCATAAACACGCGCCACAGCCCCTGCGTCCATCGCACTGCACGCCAAACCGTAAACGGTTTCCGTCGGTACCGCCGTGATTTTACCGGATTTTATTAAGCGGGCGGCTTTCGATATATTCTTTTTTATTATTTCAGTTTTCATTATTCCGCTTGATTCTTCAGTTTTTCAGCGCGGTCCGCCATGATCAGGGAATCTATCAGCTCGTCTGTTTCTCCGTTCATGATCTGTTCGATCTTATACAAGGTCAAACCGATACGATGATCTGTGACCCTGCCCTGCTGAAAATTATATGTGCGTATACGTTCAGATCTGTCGCCCGTCCCGACCTGACTTTTTCGTTCGGCCGAGAGTGCCGCTTCTTTTTTTATCCGTTCCTCCTCGCAAAGGCGGGAAGTCAATATTTTCATTGCCCGTTCTCTGTTTTTATGCTGACTGCGCTCATCTTGGCATTCAACGACCGTACCCGTCGGAATATGCGTTATCCTGATCGCGCTCTCGGTTTTATTGACATGCTGACCGCCCGCGCCTGAGGCTCTGTAAGTATCGATCTGCAGATCGGCAGGATTGATTTCCATATCTATCTCATCCTGTTCCGGAAGGACGGCTACGGTCACGGTACTTGTATGTATCCTGCCGCCGGCCTCAGTTTCCGGTACGCGCTGCACTCTGTGTACGCCGCTTTCAAATTTAAGCTTAGAATACGCGCCTTCACCTTCAATTATGAAGCATATTTCTTTTATGCCTCCGATACCGGTTTCGCTGATATTTGCGATCACAGTTTTCCAACGCTTTGAATCGGCATACATGGAATACATTCGATACAGCGCGGCCGCGAAAAGCGCAGCCTCCTCCCCGCCCGCGCCGCCTCTTATCTCAACAATAACATTTCGGGCATCATTGGGATCTGAGGGCAAGAGCAGCACCTTCAGTTTTTCTTCAGCTGAGCGCATATCCATTTCGGCTCTGTCGAGTTCTTCGCGCGCCATTTCTTTCATTTCCGGATCGGACAGCAGTTCGCGGGCCTCATCCATATCCCGGATACAGCGGACATATTCCCTGTATGCGTTTACTACCGGGGCAAGTTCTTTTTGCTCCCGTGCGAGCTTCGCGTACGCTCCGGGATCCCGGTAGATTTCCGGTTGTTTTGATTTCTCATCCAATTCAATATATTTTTCTTCGATCTGCTTCAGTCTTTCAAACATTTACGGGATACCTCGCACAACAACTTAACCCGTAAATGTTATCACGCATTGAAAATGTTGTAAATATCAATTATCGTTGTTTTTCCGGCTTGAAGACAAAATCACGGAAAAATCCGTTTCTTTCCGGGTTTGAACTCCCGTCCCGCTGTATTGCAATTTAATGAAACCCATTATATAATCAGCCTGACAGTAAGAACCCGCAATTTATCATTGCGGAAACGGTCTCACCAATAAAATTAAAAGGAGTATTAAAATGGCTGTAATCAATCCGATAACGAGCATGAAGGGCGCATACGACATATCCGGATACAATGTAGTGGTAACAGGCGGCAACCGCGGAATCGGCTTCGGTATCTCCACCGCTTTTGCCCAAAGCGGCGCTAACGTCGCCATCCTCTGCCGCGACGTTTCAAAGGGCGCGGAAGCAGCGGCTAAGCTTAAGGAATACGGCGGTGATCACCACTGCTTCGCCTGCGACGTTTCTAAACTTGAGGACGTCAGAAAGGCGGCAAAATCTGTTTTCGACGTATTCGGCAAGGTTAACGTCCTTGTTAACAATTCAGGAGTCGCTCCGGTAGCGCGAATGCTTGAGGATAAAGACTTGGAAAAATGGCATCAAACGATCGACACCAATCTGCACGGTCCCGCGAACACGATACACAGCTTTGTCCCTTCAATGATCAAAAACGGCGGGGGCAGTGTGATCAGCATATCTTCGGTCGGGGGACAAAGCGTATCGGCCGGCCTTAAGCACTTCAAGCCGGGATATCACGCCGCGAAAGCAGGACTGGATATACTTACCAGATATCTGTGTATTGAGCTCGGAGGCTCGGGAATGCGCTTTAATGTTATAGCGCCGGGGCTTACGCATTCAGATCTCGACAAAGACCTCCCGCCGGGAATCTATGATTTCGTCGATAACGCCCTTCCTTCCCGCCGTTTCGGAGAACCGATAGAGATCGGGGCGTACTGCGTCTATCTCGCATCTCCCGCGGCGGCAAACATCAACGGTACGATATGCGTCCTCGACGGTGGAAAACTCTGCACGGGCTGACCGGTCGATCCGACTTTCATATGTATTTAGTCAGTTTATCGATAACATCATCCATTACTATGGGTTTTCCCAAATGATCGTTCATTCCCGCATCTGTACATTTTTCAATGTCTTCCCTGAACACATTGGCTGTCATGGCAATAATCGGTACAGAGGCGGCTTTCGGCACACCAAGCGCCCTGATCATTTGTGTCGCCAGCAGCCCGTCGATCTCAGGCATTTGCATATCCATCAGTATGAGGTCATAATAATCCGGCGCAGCCGTGAACATGTCGACCGCTTCCCTGCCGCTGTTGGCCTTAACTATCGAAGCGTTCGTCCCTTCGAGCATCGCGGCGGCAATTTCCAGATTTATCTCAACATCGTCTGCGATCATAATAACTTTCCCGGAAAAATCGCAAATCCGTTCGGCGTCTTTGTTTGACTCGCTCAAAGAACCGGCCGGCCCGGTTTGAACAGCTTTATCCGGTACACCGAGTATTACCGTGAAGTAAAAGCAAGAGCCTTTTCCCGGTTCCGACTCAACACGGATGTCTCCGCCCATCATCTGCAGTATCCTCTTTGATATGACCAAACCCAAGCCGGTTCCTCCGTATTTTCGAGAGGTACCGGCTTGGGCCTGTTGAAAAGCGTTGAATAATTTAGCGACATCTTCTTCGGACATCCCTATGCCCGAATCTTTTACATACAGCTCCGTGACACATTCGTTATTCCGCAAACTCAGGAGCCGGGCGCTCAGGGATATCTCTCCGCCTTCAGGCGTGAATTTTGTCGCGTTCGACAACAGATTAGTTATCACCTGCGCCAAACGCTGGTCGTCGCCGAACAAAACATCCGGAATCTCAGGGTCAATCTCAAAAGAAAACCTTTGTCTTTTTTCCGACATTTTCACCATTGAGACGCTTGTCACTCTTTTGATCATATCAGTAAACCCGAAAACAATTCCGGACAATTCCATTTTGCCCGATTCTATCTTCGATATGTCGAGAATGTCGTTGATAACGCCGAGCAGATGCGTCGACGCGATTTCTATCTTTTCAAAAGCATAGTCTTTGCGTTCTGTATCTTTTTCCTTTTTTCCTATTGATGTCATACCGATGATCGCGTTCATGGGGGTGCGTATCTCATGGCTCATATTCGATAAAAAGTCGCTCTTGGCTTTGTTGGCCGCCAAAGCTTCCTCCCGCGAGCGTTTCAGGACGGTTACGTCATGGAACATTAACATCAACCCGCCCTCAGTCTGCTTTGCTTCGCTCATCGGAACAATCATCCCGGCGAAATCCTCCGTTTCGCCGCCGGCTGTAAAGCGAAATGTCACGTCACAGGAAAGCGATTCGTTCGCCGTAATGACATCCCGGCACTTTTTAAGCAGTTTTTCGTGGGATATGTCATCCATAAAAGGAGAAAGGACTTCCGATATCGTGCGCCCCAATATCTCCGACGAATTCTTAAAGCAGGCTTTGCGAACAAAAGATTCCGTGCAAAACTCGACCCTGTTCGTCCGGCTCAAAAACAAAATTATTCCGGGAGAATTGGCAAGTAAAAGCGCTAAGTATCTCTCGCGCTCACGCTGAATAAATGTACCGGCTTTTTGTTGGTTCAAAACCGTGGTATACGCCGTCTTTTCTTGGGCTACGGCATTTTTAAGATGGGCGTTCTCACGGTTGAGTCTTCTTATCTCACGCTCGAGCCGCGTTATTTTCGCTTGCTCATCCTCCGGGCTGCCTGTTATTTCAAAATCCGCTTCTCCCAACTTATCCCTTCTTTCGCTTGAGAATCGCTCTGACGGGAAATCACAGGACGCAAGCGCAGAATGTGTAGTTGTGGAAACGGTTACGAAGTTTTCCTTGCGCGTCCGGCATGGGGCAGATCTCGCCTCCCGAATAACCCATCATGTAAGGGCGCCCGCCGGCGTCAAGCTTTTCCCGGATCAATCGCAGTTCGCCCTCCTGATCCGGCGCAAGCATTATATAACGTGTAACACAGGGCAGAAGCAGTGTGGCGCTCCGGTCCTCATAGTCAAGTATCCTTTTGAGTCCGGCTTCGGATGATTCAAAAATGCCCCGAGCGTCTATACTGCCCACGGCGCAGGATGTCCCTTCGGGCATATAGCCTCCCGCCAATACCGAGCCATCCTCAAAAAGTGTGTAAAACCCCAGCGCAACCGGTTCTGCAGCATCGTCATAGTAAATCATTAGCGGCGTCGTCGTGATGTTATCCTTCGTGACAACAAGTCCGATGTTGGCCAAATACTCCAGTATGGGCAGATCGTTTATCTCGCGCAGGATCGCCCCTTCGCTTTTTGTGATTACAGCGCGGCTGCTCGATATATTGCGCTCAGGTATGGAGGAAACAATGAATTTCGGTTCGACAGGCCCGTTTAAAAGCATCATGGCAACGCCTGCCGACAAGTGTTCGCCGTTACAGATCGTTTCCACCGTCTCATAATTAAAGTCGATGTTATTTGTAATGGACCCCCACATCGGAATGCCGTTACAAGCCTTATCCATAGCCGCTACCACCTCATAACCGGACACATCCCGGACGTAAGGCATGAAAGTAAATATCACCGCAGGATCGGTTTCGATCTTGCCGCGGACGCTTTTATAGAGTTTTTCCGTCTCATCGATATAATTGCCGCGGTCGATTTTCGCGGTCATCCCAACCTCAAATGTTATCTCGTCGGAGGTGAGCACAGTTAATGTCAGATCAAATAGGCCATAACCGTGTTCATCAGCTCCCACCATCGAGGTCATCCCTATCACATTAAAAGGCAATTCATCACAGAGTGCTTTTACGACCCCGCTCTCAATAAAATCGATGTGACAGAATATCAATCCTCCTGAGTTCTTTTTCAGGGCCGAGAAATCAATTTGGCCTTTGATTTCTTTGACAGCCTCGTCGATTTCATCGATCTCCGAAGTCCGTGCGGTATACATTTTGATCATAACGGAACCTTCTTTCTGAATTTGTATTCATAATAATTAAAAATACGGGCAAATAAAGCGGAAATACCTCGTGCTGTCGATCATAAGGATTCTTCAAGTATACATTTTGTTAAACATATCATATCGGACCGCCGGTTTCAATACATTCATATCAGCCCGATTGTCTTTATTTGCAGGTTTACAACAGATGTGTTACACGAACAGAAAAAAAGAGCAGCGAATAGGGTGTCCAAATGTTTATGTAAACTGTGACATGGAAAAACCGTATGTCCGGCTGATGAATAAAAAAAGTCCGGTATAATAAACATCTGCGCCCGCAAGACGGCCGCCCTCAACATGCCCGCCCGGCTCAGCTGACATGTATTCAAGGCGGCAAGCCGTATTACGGCTCATCCGCCCTGATTAATATCTTGCCCTGTTCTGTCAGTTTATGTCAATACTTAATTCTCGGGACGCATACGGCTTAATCTTATCGGCACACCCGGCGGCGCCGAATACGAGTTTAATTTTCGTTGCCGATGGGGATCATTGCAATCTTAAGGTATCAATGTGCGCGTTTCCGTTGTCCCTCAATTTAAATTGTGCGATCAAGTTTTCCAGCATGACCGATTGGCCGCTCATTTCCTGTGACGCTGCAGCGCTCTCCTCTGCTGTCGCGCTGTTTTGCTGTACGACCTGCGCTACTTGATCAATGCCCGTATTGACTTGAGCGATCTTGACTGATTGCTGTTCTGACGAGCGGGCAATTTCCTCGACGATCCGGCTGCTTTCATTGATGCCGGACACGATTTCCGCCAAGCTTTCCGCGGTATCGCCCGCAATGCGCGAACCCAGTTCGGCTTTTTCCATCGAATCGGCTATCAGCCCCCCGGTGTCCTTAGCGGCTTCTGCGCTCTTGGCTGCAAGATTGCGCACTTCCTCGGCCACGACAGCAAAGCCTTTACCGTGCTGACCGGCCCGCGCCGCTTCAACGGCAGCGTTTAGCGCGAGAATGTTGGTTTGGAACGCAATGTCGTCTATGACTTTTATGACCTTGCTGATGCTTTGGCTGGACGTATTGATATTTTTTACGGCGGACATCATCTCGTCCATCCGGCGGCTGCCCTCTTCGGCATTGTTTTTGATCGTGCCGGCAAGTGCGGCGGCTCTCTCCGCCATATCCGCGTTATCCTTTGTCTGCTGTGCAATTTCGTAAATCGATGATGATAACTGCTGCACCGAAGCGGCCTGCACCGTAGAGCCGTGCGCCAGCATCTGAGCGCCGCCTGCTATCTGCTTTGAGCCTGTGGAGACCTGCGCTGTGGAAAGGTTTATTTCCAAGAACATTTCATTTAGGCTGTCAACCATATGCTTTAAGGATTTCCCCATTGTGTCCGTATCGGAAATCAATTCAATTTCGGTACTGAGGTTGCCGTTTGCGACGCTTTCCAAATCCTTGGTTATATGAGAAACATGTGAAATGAACGACGCGGTATTTGCCACAGTCTGTCCGATTTCATCTTTACTTTGTGAGAATTCCCGGAGAAGAGCGGCATCCTCGGGCCGGAGATTTATATCGCCGGTTGCACCCGCCTTTTTCATGAAGGCAGAGAGCACGACCAGCGGCTTGCTGATTTGCCCGGAGATATACAGCGCGATAAAAACAGCGACAGCAATGGCTGCCAACGCAATTACGACGGATATTATCAGAGACAGTCGGTTAAACGATATCGTTATGTCAACGGCGTCATATACCGATTTTGCCAAATCGCCCAAAAACGCATCCGCCGCTTCATAGGCAATATCCCCCAAACGCTGCGCTTCCGTAATGTCGGTTTTATTTTGCCTGTTTGCACTGTCAAAGACAAAGAAAGCGTCCCTGTAGCCGTTTAGAGCGTCAACTGTTGCATATGCGGTATCTTTCGTGCCCTGATTACGCGCAACATCTCCGTTCTCTTGAAGGTCTGCAATAACCCTGTCCATTTCAACAAAAAACTCTTCGCTCCGCGAGATATCAAAGGCTCTGACCATTGAGCTCCCTTCGCGGATCAAAGCGTCGATTTCCCTCATGAATACAACGGTTTCGTCCAGCCTTCCGACTCTTCGGAGCTTATCCTCCGCAGAAGTGTCCTGCTGTGTCTCTTCCTGCCATATGATCTGCTGGTTCAGATATGTTGCGTCGGCTGTTAAACGAAGCGCTTCCTGTTGTTCTCCTTCTGCAGCGATGGCATCCTGCAGCACCTTATTGCTATTTTGAACAGTAACGATCGATTGTCTCCAATCTAAAAATTTGCCTTCAATCGCTTCGATCGCGTTTATGTAGTCATCCTTTGAAGGATTATTACCGATATAACGACGCATTTCCTCCAAATCGGTGTATACCATGTCTATTTCCTTGACCACATCCGTGTATGCACCGTCATTTTTTGTGATGTGTGCGGCTTCCGCGTTAATACAAGCCTCCAAATAATGCAGGGTAAACTGTTTAGTGATAGTTTGCAGGTCAGAATCGAATTTAACATTATCTAAATTCGCGGAGGTTTGCGCGTTTGAGGTGAAAACCACGCCGACAATTACTACAAGCATCGCAACAGCAATACCAAATCCAAGCAATATTTTTGCTCTGACATTCAGATTTTTCACACAGAACTCTCCTTTTGAACAATGTGTAACCAACAGCGGGCCGGTATTCCCGGACTCTTGCAGTCGCCTGAAGCAGTTTACTCATTGACAGCTTCATTTAAGTTATGAGCGGTTGCATTTTACCGCATAGGTTTTTTAAAAATTCCAAAGCCAATATTACGCTACAAAGAGTATACGATGTTTATCTCGTCATGGCAAGCTGTTTATTCTCTCAAAGAAAAAGTTAGTCATACTAATTACAACTCTCAATGGAATTTCACCGTTATATTCAACGTTACAAATACAGAGAATCTTCGCAGCCGTTGCCAACTTCAGGGTTACTTACCGGAGCCTTCGACGATACTCAAACTCATGACCGCCCGCGATAAGAAGACGGAGTATTATCAGGTTTCGACATTGAAAAACATCACACCACGCGATCTCTGTTGTTTCAATTACTCAGTCCTATCCCTGTTGACCAATCCCACTGACACTTCTCCATATCAACCCTGCCGTCAGCCAAAAACGTCACTTCCTCAGCCTCCAGCAGCAATCTCCGCATATCGGCGAACAGCCCGCCTGTTACGGAACCATCCGCCATGACGACCCGTTGCCACGGCAACCCCTCCGGGCAATATCGCATTGCACGGCCGACCTCACGCGCGGCGCGGGGACGCCCTAACAGCCGGGCAACCAGACCGTATGATACCACCTTTCCCGGCGGGATTTGTTTGACGATCTCGTAAACTTGTGTAAAAAACGGATTCATATCATCATCTTCCTATAGTCGCTCCATCCGCGAATGACGTTCTCGTCATAACCTGAATCAACCGGGACCTGCGGTATCACCCTGTGCGTGCGGTTGGCTATTCATTATTACACCAAAAGTGCCGCATTTGCAGCACTTTTAACTGTTGGCACCCCCGACGAGACTCGAACTCATGACCCCTCGCTTAGGAGGCGAGTGCTCTATCCACTGAGCTACGGAGGCATATTCAATTTTAAGACTTCACAGATTTCCCGCCCGGGCGGCGAACGGTCCGCCTGTTGACCGGCGGATGCAAGTAATTTCTTAGGCAATTCTATCCCCGGAGTTTTGCCGCGTCAAACCCGAGCCGGCTGTCAAACGTCGGCGCTCAGTTTGTATTTTTCGAGATATTCAGCGTGAATCGCGGTAAAGCGCTCATTATCGGCGCCTGTCATTTCCTCAATATATCTGTGCGCGTCAAATTCCTTTACCTCTTTCCTTTGGATAATGCATATCGCAATATTTGAACAGTGATCCGCCACTCTTTCAAGATCTGTTAAAAGATCGGAGAAAACGAAGCCGAGCATTACGGTGCAGTCTGTCCTTTGCAGGCGCACTATGTGCCGTGACCTCATCGCGGCTCTTAAAACGTCAACCACCTCTTCGAGCGGTTCGACTTTCAGCGCCGCTTCCAAATCGTTTCCGGCAAATGCTTCCACGGCAAGGTCGACAATCTCAGTAACAGCGTCTCGCATTATTGCCAGATCTTCTTTCGCTTCCTCTGAAAAATCGGCGTTTTTTTCGTAAAGTTCCTCCGCCGTCTGCATGATATTCACGGAATGGTCGGCTATGCGCTCAAAATCTCCGATACACTGCAATAGCGTTCCGAGTTCTTTACTGTCAGAAGCGGATATGCTTTTCGCCGAAAGTTTGACCATGTAAGTGCTGAGTTTGTCCTCATAGCGGTCCATTTTCTCTTCATTTTCAAGAATCTTAACAGCGGCCGCCTCAGTATAGCCCTCAAGTACTTTTATAGAAGCCGAAAAGGTCTCTTTAGCGAGTTCAGCCATGTTTATCGTTAAGTCTCTGCATCTCGCGACCGCAAACGCCGGAGTCGAAAGCAAGCGATCGTCAAGAAAACGAAAATGCTCCTCATTCTCCGGTTCTTTGACGCTTGCAACTGCCATACGCGCAAGCTGCTTCTTCAGCGGAAATAATATCACTGTTGTAAAGACGTTAAAAACAGAATGAAAAACAGCAATTTGCATCGCGTTTATCGTGGAGTTCATAAAAGACCATCCGATAAAAGCGTTTATCAGATAGAACACTGCTGAAAATGCAACTACCCCCAACAGGTTAAAGTACAAATGGACCAACGCCGCGCGTCTGGCGTTCGCGTTAGTCCCTACGGAAGACATCATCGCGGTTATGCATGTGCCTATATTCTGCCCCATCACTATAGGTATTGCCATACCGTAAGTAATGCTGCCGGTCATGGACATGGCCTGCAGTATGCCGACCGAAGCCGATGAAGATTGAATAACGGCCGTAATCAAGGCGCCTGCCAGAATACCGAGTACCGGCGCTTTAAACATTGTCAAAACATTAATAAATTCCGGAACGTTTGCAAGCGGTTTAACCGTCGTCGACATTGTTTCCATGCCGAACATAAGGACCGCAAATCCCAGCAGAATGTGTCCTATGTCTTTTTTTCGCTCGCTTTTAACAAATAAAATCAAACAAATACCGACGGCTGCCAGCACCGGTGAAAAACTTGAAGGCTTAAGCATTTGAACAAAAAAATTCGAGCTTTGTATACCGACCAAACTCAATATCCAAGCGGTGACCGTTGTCCCGACGTTTGCGCCCATGATTATGCCGACGGAATTCGCCAAATCCAATATTCCCGAGTTGACAAGTCCGACCGTAATAACAGTTGTCGCCGAACTGCTTTGGATCACGGCGGTGATACCGAAGCCCAACAGCACGCCGCTTAATGGTTTTGACGTTATTTGCTCGAGCATGCTTTTTAAACGTCCGCCCGCTTTTTTTTCAAGAGCCTGCCCCATAATATGCATCCCGTAAAGGAATACAGCCAATCCGCCGGTAAAAGTTAAAACGCTGAAAATATTCATAGGCTCAGTCGTTCCCTCCCGTTTCCGGCATTCGTGCCGGAAACCCTGCATTTTCGAATATTGAAAAACATCAGAGAATATTATATACTGGAAAATAATACCTCGACCGGAGGATATCGGATGCCGCAGTTAAGCGTCATAATTCCGGCATATAACGCCGGGCAATCCCTTGAAAAATGCGTACTGTCGATCTTGGAACACAAAAATCCGGCACTCGAAGTTATCATTGTAAACGACGGCTCAACCGACAACACAGCCGCTGTATGCGATAGGCTGGCGGCTATCGACAAACGAGTTACGGTATTGCACCGTCAAAATTCCGGCGTCAGCGAAGCGAGAAACGCGGGAATCGACGCTTCTGCAGGTGAGTATATCGCTTTTGCGGACGCCGATGACCGGCTGTCGCCGGACGCTTATGAACGCATGATCGGCGCTCTTGCCGAATCCGGAGCTCAGTGCGCGGTCTGCGGATATTATCTTACCATGCAAAACGACAACTGTAAACCCATAAAAGCTCCTCTTCCCCACGGACTGCATAATTACGACGACATTGTTGAAAAACTCATTATCCCTCTCTTTTCCGACAGAGTGAGCCGCAATCTCATTCTCGGTACGGTTTGGAGGTATCTGTTCAAAAGATCGGTCATAATCGAAAACAATATTCGTTTTTTCGGCGCATACCTGGAAGACGAGATCTTTTTAATGGAATACTTTTCATATTCGACTGCAATATACTCGATCGACGAACCCCTGTACTTCTATTTACAAAACCCTTACTCGGTCACAAGGAGACATATGCCGGATTGTGTTGCCGTTTTTTGCGCCTCTCTGAAAACCAAAGAAAAACTCGCTTTAAACTTCGCGCGGACCCTGCCTCCATATTGGAGAGACAATACCCTGTGGGCAGGGCTGCTTATCGCAGTATCCAATGAATTCGCGCCCGGAAATAAAAAATCTCTCGCAGAAAAGCTTAAAACCGTAAGGGCCGTTTGCAAGCAAAAGGATTTTGATAACGCGATCAAAAACTACAGGCCCCGTAACATGTCCTTAAATAAGATGACAGTGTCCTTTTTGATTCGCTTCAAATTGTTTTTCCCGCTTGCGGTTCTGTACTCCTTAAAAAACCGAAACTGAGGACCTGAAATATGGCGTCTTATAAAAACAGCGCATTATTGCCGGCGGCGATAAACATCGCGGACCGCATAACGGACCGGTTCCGCGGCGGCGTTATTCACAGATTGTGTATAAATATAAGCCGTTCCTTTGGTATGAGCCTCACGCACCGTATTTTGTCTTCCGGAAATTCACCGGAAAGCGCATGGGAACACTCGGTATTTTACAAAGCCGCGTCAAGTCTTGTTAACCTCATTCCGAACCTTTTGCACAGATTGTATGCAAACGTTAGAGGCCCGGCTGAAACAAGCCTGTTTTGCAGATACGCGCTTCCTTTTTTCGGTAAGAGCGCGCTTCCTCTCTCGGGGCTTTTAATGCTGTTTATGCTGATAGCTCCTCAGGAGAAATGGAACAATCTGTACAGCCTCATTATCACCGCCGTAGCTTTTATTATGTTTTACGCCTCATGTTTCACCGAGCCGGGGAAAAAAGCTGATCTTGCGTCTGTGGGACCTTGGCCCGTTATTTTCGCCTTCATGACGCTTCTCAGTCTCTTTTGGTCAAAAGATTTTTCAATGAGCTTGAGATTTTTCTTTCTCGGCGTGACTTGTATGATCAAAGTCATACTTACGGTCAGCGCCGCGAATGACCCCCGCGACCTGTTTCGGCTTATTTGGCTCGCCGCCATCGGACTTTGCATAAGCTCATTATATGCCGTATTTCAAAACTACGCAGGGGTCGAAGCCGACGAGATACTTACCGACCTCAGTCTTTTCGGCAGTATGCCGGGGCGCGTTTACTCGTTTTTTGAAAACCCAAATTCATACGCAAACA
Organism: Oscillospiraceae bacterium; assembly: GCA_009782435.1. GTDB lineage: Bacteria > Bacillota > Clostridia > Oscillospirales > Oscillospiraceae > WRJA01. Next base: position 42,693 of record WRJA01000002.1, on the reverse strand, counting down.
TCCTTGTATTTTTCGCGCCGCTGATGCTGGCAATGACCTTTTACAGTCCCGGCACACTTCTGAAAATCTGCTTCGGCGCGGTTTTCGCCCTGTGTTGCGCGGCGCTTATGATGACATATGCGCGCGGCGGGTACCTTGCCCTCCTCTTTGCCTTATTTGTACTCATGCTGATACTCTGCCCGAAAAGAGTCCCGTTTCTCATCGTTTTGGGCTTTATTGCAGTTCCCTTTTTGCCGGCTTCAATACTTAACAGACTGCTGAGTATATTCAGCGCCTCAGATTCATCAACATACACCCGAGGTTACATATACTCCGCGATGCTCGGTATTATCGGCAAAAATCCAATATACGGCGTCGGTCTCGGACCGGACGCGTTGAGATACGCCATTGAGCTGTCCGGTGTTTACAAGGCGCAAGCTGTTTTCATACACGCTCATAATATCTATTTTCAAATTTGGGCGGAAATGGGAATTTTCGGTCTCATCTCATTTATTTGCGCAATGTTTTTTACAATGCGCTCAGGCGTCCGCAGTATAAAAAAATGCACGTCTCCGCTCCTCAAGGGCATAATTGCCGGCTGCGTCTCGGGTTTGGCGGGTTCATTGATTTTCGGCATGACCGATTACGCATGGAGTTATCCGCGTGTCATGGTGATGTTTTGGTTCGTCTTTGCTATCCTCGCGGCGGCAGTGAAACTCTCCCGCGTCTCCGGCTGTAAATAATACATTCACAAAAAGGAACGGTCAGCAATATGGAAAAGAAAAAAGGAATGCTGTTCGGCAAACTCAATATTATTGACGCAATAATAATCATAGCGGTCGTTTTGCTTGTCGTCTTCGTCGGTATGAGACTGCTGGGCATAGGAGCCTCCGGCGTTGAGCCGACAAAAGTGCGAATAATGTTTTTTGAGGAGGAGTGCCCCGATTTTGTGCCGACTTACACGCATCCGGGCGACACTCTTTTTGACGGCGGCGAGAGTATTTACATGGGCGTTGTGACCGACGTCATAATTGACGACGCCATATCCTTCGAGGTAACGCATGACGGTATCATAACCATAGGTGACAAGGAAGGTTACTGCAGCGTATATATAACGGGCGAAGCGGTGGGGATACTGACTGATAACGGCATAGTGATCGGCGGCAAACTTTATTCGGTCGGTCACACTATGATATTGCACGCCGGCTTCGGCAAGTATTATCTGTCAATATATTCCATCGAGGTAATAGGATAAAATCATGTTTAAAACCAAAAGACTGATAGCCTCAGCGCTCTCAGCCGCGCTGTGCTGCGTTGCTTCCCTCCTTCAAATCTCATCGCCCGCCGGCGGATACTTTAACGCGGGCGACGCCGTCGTTCTGCTCAGCGCTTTTCTCATGGGTCCCGTTTCGGGAGCGGCCGCCGCCGGGATAGGGTCGGCAGCGGCCGATGTCTTGTCCGGTTTCGTTATATACGCTCCGGCTACGCTCATAATAAAGGCTTTAATGGCCCTTGTTTCGGGCGCCGTGCTTCGCAGGCTCAAGTCTCCGAAACGTGTAGCTCCCGCCGTGCTCGCGGGCATTGCGGCGGAAGCTGTTATGATTTCCGGTTATTTCGCTTTTGCGTCCGTAATATTGGGGCTCGGCGCGGGAGCTTTGGCCGATGTTCCCGGCAATCTGATACAAGGGTTCTTCGGCGTCGCAGCAGGAACCTATCTCTATCTCGCTCTTTCAAAAATACCGGGCATCAGAGATTTCGCCGATCTATAATAATGCCCTTGCACAATCATTCGTCAGGAGAATAAAAAATGAAAATAAAAAAGTGCTTGATTTTGATTTTCGCGGGTCTGCTTTTTACGGCTGTCCTCGGTTTTACTCCCGTGTCAGCAGAAAATAAAACGACCGACGCCACTCTCCATTACAGAGACATAAGGATAACGCTTGACGGCACAGTCGTTACTCCGACAGACGAACACGGAAATTATACGGAACCGTTTATTATGGACGGTTCGACATATCTTCCCGTCCGCGGTCTGGCAGCTTTGCTTGGGCTCAGCGTGGAATGGGAGGGTTCGACAAGCACGATCTCACTCGCAAAACAAAGCTCCGGCAAATCCGCCGAGCCGGTGTACACTCTCGGGAGTGTAGAAACCGTTGCCGTTACCCTTACCTACAGAGATATAATAATACTGCTTGACGGCAAAGAGATAAACGCAACCGACGAGCGCGGCAATACAGTCGAACCTTTTATCATGGGAAACACGACATATCTTCCGATGCGCGGAATGGCTTCGGCCCTCGGTCTATCCGTCAGCTGGGACGGCGTTACGGGGACCGTAATCCTATCGGAGGACGGAAAAAACGATGAGACCCGTGAGCAAAATATCAAAACGCTTTCGATAGGAGCAGAGTTGAGCGGCTATTTCGGCGAACATGAGGAAGGAAAGCCGAAAACAGAAGATTGGTACAGGATTTTTCTGCCTTCGGGCGGCAAATTAAGTCTTTTCGCGAATGCGGAAGACGGAATGTACATTAACATGTATCTTTACGCTTCCGATGAAGTTACAGCAATAACCGCTAAAGGCGGCAGAAACGAAACTGTTGGTATAATTGAGTTTTTTGAATCGGGAACATATTATCTGTGTATAAGATGCTACTATACCGGTTCCTACACGCTGTCATCCGAATTTGAGGAAACCGAGATGCGTAACGATCCGAAAGGAAACGACAGCGGCAGCACAGCCGGTCCCTTGGCTCCGGACAGCACGGTCACAGGTTATCTCGGCTTTTTTAACGACACCGGCAAAACCGACACGGAAGATTGGTACAGGATAAGCATTTCCGAACCGTGCAGTATCACCTTCACGCTGGTTGCCGAACACGGGATGTTCGTCAATCTGTTTCTCTATTCCGGTGACGAAACGAGCCGCATAACAGAAGCGGGCGATATAAACCGCCCGATATCCGTTTCGGCCCAACTGAGACAAGGCACATATCTGCTGCTTGTAAGGAGTTATTATCTCGGAGGGTATACGCTCTCCTGCACCGTAAGCTGAAATACTTACAATGCGGCATTTTATCAAATGACGCATTGCCACAGAACACACAAAGGAGATTTAAGCATGGTTTACGATAATAATAAAGGCGGGGAATACGGGAATTTCATAATACAGGAACTCCGGGAACCGGTCGGCCTGATGACGCCTGAGTTTCGGGCTGTCTACGAAAAATTCTCAAAGCGCATACTTTGGATGGACGGAAATGCCTGTCCGGGCGCTTTCCAAATGAACACGGCATGGTATCACTCTGTCCCCGAACGGGACCCGATCTTCGCCGAACATGAGCACGGTTACGGTGAGCTGATCGGTTTTTTCGGTTCAAATCCCGGCGATCCTTATGATCTCGGCGGCATCATTGAGTTCTCGATCAATAAAGAAGCACATAAGCTGACCCGCACTTCCCTGATTTTCGTGCCCGGAGGGGTCGCTCATAACCCTCTTCGAATACTTGAGGTGACCCGCCCGATATTCCATTTTTCCGTTGTCGCCAACCATGAATACGCAGAGGCGAAGGACGTGTATAAATAACAAGAGTCAAGCGGCCTTCCGCTTATTCGTTTTGCAGAATCCTGACGCGTATGACTTCTTTCATTTTGCGAATGTTTTCTGAAATATCTCCGTTTATTCTTGTGCCGGTGTCTATGATCGTATAAGCGTACTCTCCGCGCTGCTTGTTGATCATATGCTCAACATTGATATCCAATCCGCCGATAAGATCAAGTATGCGCGTTATCACCCGCGGCACATTTAAATGTATAACACACAACCGACTGATCCCGATCCTGTCCAAAAACACAGGCGGCAAATTGACCGAGTTTTTTACGTTGCCGTTTTTTAAATAGTCACAGAGTTCGGCGGCCGCCATTTCCGCGCATTTTTCCTCGCTTTCGGGCGTTGACGCGCCCAAATGCGGCAGAGGCACCACATTCGGCAAGCCGGCGATTTGCCCGTTGGGAAAATCTGTGACATATCTCGCCACCTTCGCAGTATCAAGAGCGGCAATCAGGTCTTCATCGCATACAAGTTCCCCTCGGGCCAGATTGATGAGCCGCACACCTTCGCGCATTTTTGATAAGGCGTCCTCGTTTATCATACCGTGTGTCGCCGGAAGGTACGGTATATGAAGGGTGATATAGTCACAGTTCTTATATACAGTGTCGATGTCGTGAGCCCTTGTAACCTCTCGCGAGAGCTGCCACGCCGCGTCCACCGATAAATACGGATCAAAACCGTACACCTTCATACCGAATTCCAAAGCGATATTCGCTATCCTCGCGCCTATCGCCCCCAGTCCCACAACGCCCAATGTCTTGCCGCTTATTTCAGGACCCGCGAAACTCGACTTTCCGAGTTCCACCATAGCGGCGACTTCATCGCCGTTTCCCGCGATACTGCGCACCCACTCAACGCCGCCCACCACATCGCGCGACGCCATTAAAAGCGCACATACCGCAAGCTCCTTAACTGCCTCGGCGTTCGCCCCGGGGGTGTTGAATACCGCTATCCCCTCTTTTGTACAGCGATCGACCGGGATGTTGTTGATCCCGGCGCCGGCGCGGGCGACAGCCAAAAGCTCAGGATTGAACACATAATCGTGCATATTGAAGCTGCGCACCAAAATACCGTCGGGATCCGGCATATCGCTTCCCGCCGCGCAGTCTTCCTCCTCAAGTCTCTCCAAGCCCGATTCCGCTATTTTATTGAGTGTTTTTATTTTAAACACGATTTTTTACCTCGAAATCTCTCATGTATTCCGCAAGCGCCAGTATGCCTTCGATCGGCTGCGCGTTATAAACAGACGCGCGCATCCCGCCGACCGACCTGTGACCTTTCAGGTTCAGCAAACCGCGCGCCTCCGCTTCTTTTACAAAAGCAGCGTCGATCTCCCGGCTTTTTGTTCTGAAGGTGATATTCATATTCGATCGCGCTCCGGGTTCGGCGCAAGCATTAAACAGTCTGCTTTCATCCAACACGTCATAGACCATTTTCGCTTTTTCGACGGTTTCCTTTTCCATACCGATAACCCCGCCCCTGCTCTCAAGCCAATCCAAAACAAGACCGAGAATGTAAATATTCCAGCACGGAGGAGTATTGAACATCGAGTCTTTTTCTATCATAAGCCCATAGCTCATCATAAGCGGCGTAAAAGGAAGTTCGCGTCCCGCAAGGGCTTTATCGATAATAACAACGGTCAGTCCGGCCGGAGCCATATTTTTTTGCGCGCCGGCGAAAATAACGCCGTATTTTTTTATGTCGACGGGTTTTGACAGTATTTCGGATGACATGTCGCATGCTATCGGCACGGCGCCTGTTTCCGGCACATATTTCCACTGCGTGCCGTATATCGTGTTATTGGCGCAATAATAAAAATAGGAAGCGTTCGGGTCTGTTGTGATCTCATTTTGCGCAGGTATATAAGTATGGTTTTTATCCTCGGATGAAGCCGCAAGATTTACCGTCCCGTATTTTTTTGCTTCCTTATACGCTGTATCGGAAAAATTTCCTGTCACGGCATAGTCAGCGCAGCCTTTCTCTCCCATAAGATTCATGGGAATCATGGAAAACTGCATCGACGCCCCTCCCTGCAAAAACAGTATTTCGTGACTGTCAGGCACCGAAAGCGCTTTTTTCAGCTTCGTTTTTACTTCGGCAAATATGCCTTCGTATATCGGACTTCTGTGACTCATTTCCATTACTGACATGCCGCTTGAGCCGAAATTGCAGATCTCGGCCCCGGCGCGCTCAAGCGCCTCTGCCGGCAAAACGGACGGCCCTGATGAAAAATTAAACGTCTCTTTCCTTGTCACTGCAAAAGCTCCCCGAAAATATATGTGCCGGTTTCACCGGTTGATTTAAAAATTATAACAAAAAAAGCAAGCTCAAGTCAAACGGTTACTCCTACAAGCATTTCACCCGAGACTCCCGAAATTTGAACATTTTTGACAACGCCTCGCCTTACGGAACCGTTGGCCTTGACCCTGCAATAATTATCTCCCCGGCCTGTCGATACGCCTCCCGCGTTTTTTTCAAACAGCACCGGCAGCGTCTCCCCCACCCGGTTTCGCAGATAGATATCCCGCATTTCACCGGCTGCTTTTCGGACGTCTTCGGCTCTTTTTTTCCTGATCGCCGCCGGCAGCTCCGCGTTCATTGCCGCCGCTTTTGTTCCGGGCCGCGCTGAAAACGGAAATACATGCATAAAAGCAAATTCGCATCTGCCGATGAATTCCATCGTTTTAAGGTGATCTTCCTCTGTTTCCCCGGGAAATCCGACAATAATATCACAGGCCGCGGCACAGCCCGGAAAATACTTTCTAAGCAAGAGAAGCGACTTAAAAAATTTTTCCGTATCGTATTTTCGTCCCATAAGTCTTAATATTTCGTCGCAGCCGGATTGGAGCGACAGATGGAAATGTCTGCAAACTGACCCTATACCCGCAAGTCTCGAACAAAAATCCTCGGTTATTACAGCGGGTTCAAGAGAACCGAGCCTTATGCGAGCTTTCGGCGCGGCTTTTGCAACTGCCTCCGCCAGATCGATCAGCCCCCGGCCGGTTTTTAAGTCCTTGCCGTATGAAGCTATCTCAATACCGGTCAGTATGATCTCCTTATAGCCCAAACCGGACAGTTCCCCCGCCCTGCGCGCGGCCTCTTCAAACGGCAGACTGCGCGATCTTCCTCGGGCAAACGGGATTATGCAGTATGAACAAAAGTTATCGCAGCCGTCCTGTATTTTCAGCACTGCTCTTGTACGTCCGAGCGGCGCGCCGGCCGGTAAAGATTCAAATGATCCGCGCTTCGCCGGATCGTCAATATGATGTACTCCTCTCAGTGTCGGGTCGTTGAAAACGCGCTCGATTTCCGAAACGAAAATCAGCTTGTCCGCGCTCCCGAACATGATATCCGCTCCCATCCCCGAAAGCTTGTCCGGAGCTGTCTGCGAAAAGCAGCCGCACACCGCGATCAGAGCCTTCGGGTTTTGAGCCTTCAGCCTGCGTATCGTCTGCTTTGATTTTCTCTCGCTTTCTTCTGTAACGGCGCATGTATTTATAATAATAACATCCGCCGCTGAAGCCTCGGCGCGCGAGTGGCCCCTCTCTTTCAAAAGCGACTCAACAGCTTGCGTCTCATATTGATTGACTTTGCATCCCAAGGTCGCGGAGGCAAATTTCATGGTCTTTCATCCTTGTAATCGCCCGGTTAACGGTTTATACTGTATAAATCTCAATGTATTGGGGGGCACAACCCGTGACGGTCTATCTTGACAACGCCTCCACCACGATCGTATGCCCGGAAGCGGCCCGCAAAGCCTATGAAATCATGACCGAAAACTACGCCAATCCTTCATCTCCGCACGCCGCCGGCAGACGCGCGAAAAAGGCGCTTGAGGAGGCGCGTTCTTTTTTAGCGGGCGCGTTGGGCGCTGAAACGGGAGAAGTATTCTTTACTTCCGGAGGCACCGAGAGCAACAACTGGGCTGTGCTGTGCGGCGCGCGCCGCGCGGCGCCGCGCGGGAAACACATTATAAGCTCAAAAGCTGAACACGACTCTGTGCTCAAATCTCTCGACATGCTCGAGGCAGACGGATTCGAAGTCACCCGGCTGTCTCCCTCGCCGAGCGGCGGCATACTGAAGGAAGCCGTAATGAGCGCCGTTCGGGATGATACTGTATTCATTTCGCTTATGCTCGTGAACAACGAAACCGGCGCTGTGACCGATATCGCGGGAATATCAGAAGCTTTAAAGCTGAAAAATTCAAAAGCTCTGCTGCATACCGACGCGATACAGGCTTTTTTAAAGATACCTGTCTCATCTTCGGCTTTGGGCGCCGATTTAATATCTTTATCCGGGCATAAAGTTCACGCTCCGAAAGGCGTCGGCGCGCTTTATGTCCGAAAAGGCGTCAGCTTGCGCCCGTTTATCGCGGGAGGCGGGCAGGAATCCTCAAAACGCGCGGGAACCGAAGCCTTGCCGCAAATATGCGCTTTCGGAGAAGCCGTCAAAACAGGCGTCGATTCCATGGCCGAAACCGCCGAGCGGATGAGTAAATTGAGGGATCTGACGGCTAATCGTCTTACCGGCGAAATACCCGGTCTTATCATAACGGGCGGCGGCGCTCCGCATATTCTGAACATATCCGTGCCGGGTCATAAAAGCGAAGTCCTTATGAATTTTCTGGAAGAAAAAGGCATTTACGTATCAAGAAGCTCCGCCTGCAAAAAAGGCGGGCGGAGCCATGTACTGGAAGCGATCGGGCTGCCCGGGAAAGTAACGGACGGCGCTTTGAGAATAAGCTTTTCGCGTTATTCTTCCGAACAGGAAGCGCTGCTCCTGTGCGAGCGGTTGAAAGAGGCGAGCGTCAAACTCTTCACTGCCCTCTCGTGACTTCATCTTCGGGAAAAGGTTTCTCTATCATAACGCCTTTCGGTTTATATCTCGCGGTGTCCGACGGCAGTCCGCGTTTTTTCAGCCGCGCGTTGATAATATACCGAAAGCCGGCATAAATGACCGTAAATACCGGCACTCCCAAAAGCATACCGACAAATCCGAACAGCCCCGCTCCGAGTATGATCGAGAACATGATCCAAAAGCCGTTTATCCCTACCGTACTGCCTAATATTTTCGGTCCGATAACATTTCCGTCAAGCTGCTGCAGCAGTATGATGAATATCACGAATACCAGGCATTGCATGGGTGAAACCATAAGAATAATAAGCGCGCACGGCACCGCTCCGATAAACGGCCCGAAAAAAGGTATGATATTTGTAATACCGATTATGACGCTGACCAAAAGAACGTAGGGCATCTGCAATACGGAACAGCATATGTAGCACAATATGCCGATAATCAGCGAATCCAGCAGCTTGCCGCTTACGAAGCCCATTATCGTTCTGTCTGTGAATTTAAGCGCATAAAGGATTTTTCTTACATTTTCTTTCTTAAAAATGCTGTACAGGACTTTTTTGCTCTGAGCGGCAAAGGTTTCTTTGTTGAACAAAACATAAGCTGAAACCACCGTGCCGATCAAAATATCATACACTCCTTTTAAAACAAAGACCATCCCGGTCGATATGCCGGATATCACCCTGCCCATAAATGGCAGTATGCTGTTTCGAAGCCACGTGGCGATACCGCTTGAAACGTCTCCGAGAACGGTTATAACATATTCCTCCGCTTCCGGGTAGTTTTCGAGTATGCTCTCTATCCAGTTTTCAGCCACGCTCACATACAGCGTCATGTTCCTCAGTATACTGTCTATACTGTGGTAGACCTGCGGCAGAATAAGCCAAAGGAGCGCGGCGATCACAAGATACATGATCAAAATCGAGATTATTACGGCGGGAGTTCTCGAAAATACAAATATTCTTCTCGTCCTGTTCTTTCTTTTGAATATCTTTGCGGCCGGCGGCTCAAAAATCTTGCTTTGGAACCACCTGACCATCGGGGTAAGCAGGTAGGCGATAACAAAACCCCAAACGAACGGGCTTAATACGGACATTGCCGAAACGACGGCCAAGTGAAATTCAGCCCATCTCTGCAGTATCCAGAAAAAAGCGATGCAGGCCACAATGACGCAAAAAGCCGTGATTCCCCATGAGACATGCTTTTTATTCAGTTTATACCGGTTCATCTCATCACTCCCACCGTTCTTAATACTAACCCATGCGCAAGACTGCGTCAACTGTTTTGACAAGGTATAAAAAACTTTATCCGGCGGCATTTAGCCGCCGGATAATCAATGTTGCGGAACAGTTTCATTTTGCGCGGGATTCTTTGTATCGAGCTTTATCGGTCAGATGATCGGCAGAGTTTTAAAGCCTTTTTCCAAATCGTCGTCAGTTGGAATAAAGTCCGTCATCTTTTTCTCGTTAAAATCCCGATAAGCGCCGAGATCGAAATACCCCGTACCCGTGAGTCCCATAAGTATTTTTTTCTTTTCACCGGTCTTACGGCATTTTTCAGCTTCTTCCATAGTCGCGAGTATGGCGTGACTGCTCTCCGGCGCGGGCAGAGTTCCCTCGCACTTGCAAAAGACTGTAGCCGCCTCGAACACGCGCAGCTGCTCAAAAGCCGCCGCTTTTATATATCCGTCGTCTGAGAGCTTTGACACGATCGGGCTCATGCCGTGATATCTCAAGCCGCCGGCATGATTCGGAGACGGCATGAAACCGCTGCCCAAAGTGTACATTTTTATAAGAGGCGTCATCTTGCCCGTATCGCCGAAATCATAAGCATACCTGCCGCGCGTCAGCGACGGGCAAGAAGCGGGTTCCGCCGCCAAAAACTCAATATTGTTTTTTCCCTCTATCCTGTCGGCCATGAACGGAGCTATGAGTCCTCCGAAATTGGAACCGCCTCCGGCGCAGCCTATTATGATATCCGGAACTATGCCGTATTTATCCAGAGCCGCTTTCGTCTCCTGCCCTATTATGCTCTGATGCAAAAGCACGTGATTCATAACGCTCCCGAGCACATAACGGCAGTCTTCGGCTTTACCGGCAGCTTCCAATGCCTCTGATATAGCGCAGCCCAAGCTGCCGCCGGTGTCCGGATTTTCGGCAAGTATTCTTCTGCCCGCCTCCGTCGTGTCCGAGGGCGACGGCACCACCTTCGCGCCGTATGTCTCCATCACGGTTTTGCGGTACGGTTTTTGCTCTGCGGATACCTTAACCATGTATACGGCGAGTTCCACACCGAAAAATCCGCACGCCATGGCCAAAGCCGTGCCCCATTGGCCGGCGCCCGTTTCCGTCGTCAAGCGCTTCAAGCCCTGCTGTTTCGCGTAATAGACCTGCGCTATGGCAGAATTCAGCTTGTGACTGCCTGATGTGTTCGTGCCTTCAAATTTGTAATAGATTTCCGCCGGCGTGTTCAGGACCTTTTCCAAATTATAGGCTCTGACCAGCGGAGAAGGACGATACATCATGTAAAAATTCCGTACTTCCTCCGGTATTTCGATGAAACGGTCCGTCTCGTTCATCTCCTGCTTTGCCAATTCCTCACAAAAGAAAGCGTTCAGCGCTTCCCCCGGAACAGGCTCTCCGTTCGCCGGATTCAACATCGGCGGAACCGGGTTTTTCATGAATGCCCGGATGTTGATCCAATACCTCGGGGTCTCTTCTTCGCTCAGATTGATCTTGTAGGGGATCTTTGCCATTACTAACCTCTCCTTTTTCTGAGGCAGACAATAAAATAACTCCTGCCTCTGCATATTTTTTGCAGGGACAAGAGCTTCATAAACTCCTGCGGTGCCACCCGGCTTGACGCTGTCGCGCCCACTCATACGCACTGTCATGCGCGTGCCCTTGATAACGGCGGGCAATTCCCGTCTCCCCTACTCGGCTTATCAGCCGCCTTTCGGTTCGCCCTCGCGAGTCCATTCACTCCGCCGGCGCATACCGCAATCCCACCGCATGCGGCTCTCTGAAATGCACTAAATCGAAGCTACTAATCTCGTTCATCGGATTGATAGAAATTATAATATCATAAAATTGCTTTTGTCAACACATATTTACAAAAATTTTACCGAATTTACCCGTAATATTTACCGTTATTCTGTGCGATCCTCCGGATTCTCACAGCGCCGTTCAAATCCGCTCCGGATGAAAACCTCGGTATTCACTGTTGATAACTCTGTTGAAAATGTGCAAAACCTTGAAATTCAAGGAGTTCAAATCCGGCAGGAAATAAATGTTATTCACAGATTAATGAATACTCATTTACTGCATATCGGGATACGAAACACGGAAAACATCAATATCTTTTGCTTTTACCAAAAAAACAACCTCTACAGAGGAGGATTCTTTTCATACGCGCCTTCCGAAAAACAACAAAAGCATTGAAAAGCATTTAAGCCGTCAGGCCGGCCCGTTATCCGCTTTCTGCGGGGCGGGCGTCTTTACTTTGAATGAGACGAAAACATTCAAAACGCTCAGCGCCGCGGTAATGATAAAAACATAGTGAGGGCCCCAGCTCGACCACACGACACCGCCTATGAAAGCGCAGGTGATTGAGATGACGTGATCCAGAGCAAAGCCCATCGTTAATGACGGCGTTACGTCCTCCGGCACATCCGCGATAGATTGTATATAGACCGCGTTCACCACGGTAAAGTGCTGCGTCATGCGGTCGAGTATGAAAACCGCGAACGAAGCGGCGACAGGCAAAGCCGCAGTCGCTGAGAAACCGCCGCCGTAAAAACCGTAGCTCAGTACCGCGTATGCCGCGTAGACGGCGATAAAACTGAGCGCTTGAACCAAGATCGAGCGTTTGACGCCGTATCTGTCAAGCATCCACCCGACAAACCTCACAAAAAATATACTCGTAAAAAATGCCGCTATGCTTAGCATCGCTATAGTGTCGGCTTTTTTATTCAGCAGCTCAATGAGCACCCACGGTCCGTAAACCATGCGTATCTGTTTTTGCGCGCCGTTGCAAACGCAAAGCACATAATAAAGGCTGTATTTTTTTTTGATTACGAAATGCACTTTCTGTGTTTTTTTCGGCCGGGCGCCGCGCGTCAGCCTGTCTATACGCAAAAGCAGCGCGATTATGACGATATGGGCGGCTGCCGCCAAGAGGAAAATAACAATGATCCTGTCCGTGAATGAAAAAAAGCCGGTCCTGAAGCCGAAAAAAACGATAACGCTTGCAATAAGCGAAAATACGACGCCGAAGCTTTTCAGTTTCCCCAGCCCGGTCCCCACATTCTTGCCGCCTTGCAGGCTCATGCCGATGCTGTCCAAAAGCGGGAAAAAAATATGTATTCCGACCGAATTCACAAACAAAAAAATCAGCATCACTCCGAAAGGCGGCGTTATGAACCCGAGCGCAACCAAACCCGCGGCCGCCAGCGCCTGCGCAACAATCGAAATACGCACGTCACCGATGGCAACTAACGCCGACACTATGAAAACACATATTATCCCCGGCATTTCACGGGGAAACTCGATCACCCCGCGCTGGAACGCGGTTATATTGTAAGCGTCCTTGAAATAATTCGAGAAAACCAAGTCGCTCATTCCGATCCCCAACGCCCAAAACGCGGCGACCGCAAAAAAATATCTGAGAGCTTTCTTTCGGGTATTTTCAGACAGATGTTCCATTCGATCTCCCATCCGGATAATTCATCCCCGGCGTCATCGCCGGTAAACAGTAAATACAGACTGATGATATACCTGCCGGGCGAACTAAGCAAGATTTTTCTCCGGGCCGGCTATTGACGGGATGCCGTTTTGTGGGGGAAGACTTGCGTCATTTATGATGTTTGCCCCCACTTGCATAAGTTTTTATTGAACAATCCCGGGATTCGGTCTATAATCAGTTGACTGATGCATAATTTCAAATAACATTCGGAACGGGGGTCAATTCTTATGATCAAAGTAGATTTGTCAGGAACTTATGAGTTCTTCGGCGAACACAGTCCGGACTATGCCGCCGCGGCGACCGCTCACAGAACGCTCGAAGAAGGGAACGGACCGGGGGCGGAATTCACCGGCTGGCTTTCCCTGCCCGAAAAAATGGCCGGAGCCGAACTGAAGTCCGTGCTGTCAGCGTCGGAGAAAATAAGAAGCCATTCGGAGGTCTTGGTGGTCGTCGGCATCGGCGGCTCTTATCTCGGCGCGCGCGCAGCCACAGAACTGCTCGGCCCCGTATGCAAAGACAGGCGCGAAGTGCTTTTTGTCGGCAACAATCTGTCGGCCGATTACCTGAACGGTATCGAGGAAAGACTCGGGGAGAGAGATTTTTCGGTCAATGTGATCTCCAAGTCCGGAACCACTTTGGAACCGGCGCTGTCCTTTCGCGTGTTTAAGAGTCTTTTGGAAAAAAAATACGGGCCTCAGGGCGCAAAAAGCAGAATCTTCGCCACCACCGACCCGGTTTCCGGCGCTCTTCGGACAATGGCGAATGAGGAAGAATACTTCACTCTCACCGTTCCGGGCGACGTCGGCGGGCGATACAGCGTATTATCCGCCGTGGGACTGCTTCCCATGTCCGTTGCGGGTATCGACGTCAGCAAAGTCACTGAAGTCGCCATCGAACAAATGCGACGGCTTGATCTCCGGTCTCCAGAGAACCCCGCCTGGCAATATGCCGCTGCGCGGCGCTTGCTGTACGACCGCGGCAAGATAATCGAAATAATGGCCTATTACGAACCCGATTTCCGTTATATGGCCGAGTGGTGGAAACAGCTCTTCGGCGAGAGCGAGGGAAAAAACGGCATCGGCCTGTTTCCCGCATCCGTCGAATTTACGGCCGATCTGCACTCAATGGGTCAGTTTATTCAGGACGGCCCGAGAAATCTGCTCGAAACGGTCGTCAGCTTCGAAAAGAGCAATACTTCATATAAAGTACCCTTTGACCTGCTGAATGCCGACGGTTTTAATTATCTTGCAGGCAGGGATTTCGACCGGGTAAACAAAACAGTAGCCGAAGCGGTCAAATCAGCTCATATTTCCGGCGGTGTTCCGAATATAGGCATCTCCGCCGGCGAACGCAATGAGACCGGATTTGCGGAACTGATATGCTTCTTTGAAGTTGCATGCGGCGTCAGCGGCTACATGTCAGGTGTAAACCCCTTTGATCAGCCCGGCGTTGAGGCATACAAAAAGAACATGTTCAAGCTTTTGAGCGAGACCGCGGAACATAACGCCTGAAAACGTTTTGCTCCGGAAAAAAGACGCCGTTGAACTCGGCTTGAAATGATGTTATCATAAAGGCAGCGGCGGAGCCGCCATCATTTCAGAAAAGGGGTTGGTTCATATGGTCAAGCTTATCATGGGTCTTAAGGGTTCCGGCAAGACAAAAAAACTGGTGGAACTGGTCAAAAATGCTGTTGAGGAAGAACACGGCAACGTGGTTTGCATTGAAAAAGACAAAAATTTGACTTATGACATACCGTACACCGTGAGATTGATCCACGCCGGGGACTACAGCATATGCACAAACCAACTGCTCAAAGGTTTTTTATGCGGCCTTCATGCCGGAAATTATGATATTACCCATGTATTCATTGACAACTTCTATAAACTGCTCGACGACACGACGGACGAAGGCGTAACCGAAGTTTTAGGCTGGGCGGAAGACTTCAGCAACAGAGAAAACGTTAAGTTCACCATAAGCGCGACGGTGGACCCGAACAATGTCGGCGACGGAATCAAAAAATACTTTTTGACCTGAATATCCGGCGGCTTCCGCCAAGAGCAGGGAAAACAGATTAATAAAACATAAATAATAACGGGGCTGTCGCTGAGCGATTCAAAAAAATCGCGGGCGGCAGCCCCAACATATATATGATCGACCAACCGATAAGAACTTCGCAGATATAAAACAGCGCGTCTCCGGCCGCGCCGGCTGTGTCCTCCTGCATGAACCGGGCGATCTTCGCGTCGTAATACCGCGCGCGCAGATAGGTATTCTCAGTCTCGACGTCGAAGTACTCGCCGCAGTAGCGGAAGGGGTTTTTATCGTTCGATGACGAAACAATCATAACCGGAAATATCCTGTTTTATACGTATACAGCAGATCCGGCTATATGCGAAAGGGACTGCAAATCCGCTTTATCTGATCCTCACATTTTATTTCATCCGCCGAAAAAGCTTTCAAGAACTTGTTCATATTTCCCGGTGTCATTCATGGAATAGACCTTATAACTGCCCACATCCCAAGAAATCCAATATATACATATTTCAAATGATCCGTCGCCGTTCAAATCGAATATACCCGCCACCCAACTACTTCCTGTAAGATAGTATTCAACATTCCATGGGAGAGAAATGTCCGGAAGTATCGGCATATCACTGTAATAATTTGTTTTCTTGAAAATGCAGCAGGCATTGATCCCGTCGTCTATCAAGACCATGGTATAATTACCTGAGTCACCGTTTTTTAATTCATCTTCGGTAAGCAAAAGATACCCTCGTTCATCTCTTGGCGCCCTTGCCGTAATTATTCGCTCCGAAATACCGTCGTTTTTCAAATCGCATACCCAAACTTCGCTGACATTTGGCGTCGCGCCGGGAATACCGCTGAGTTCAAGTTCTTTTCTGATAAGCTCAAGGTCACGCTCAGTGATTTCCTCGGTTTTTGTCACAATTCGCGGTAAAGGATCATGTCTTGCATTTGTGGCTAAAATCCCATTGCCAAAGTGAATATACCCATTATATCTTGGATATGGTATTTTATTGGCATTACCTGAAAATGCCACCGGAAGTTTATATATATTTTTAGAATCTATCTCTTCCGTCGCGAATTGTCCTAACAACTTTGCGTCTTCTTCGCTCAGGGGAGTATCCAAGCCGGGGAAAGAATCTATTTTTACCTCAGTTGAGCGGCCTAAATACTCGCTCTGTGAATACAGGTCATAGTAAGGTTGGGAAAGGAATTCTCCGTATGTAAAATCGCGATCCCCATATGTACAATATTTATCATATCTTGACAAAAACTCGCCGTTTTCAAAAGCTCCCATGAGCATACCATCTATAAAGAAATACGCCGGACCTTGCAATGATTCATTATAACGGTCATCGTACCCGTCGGGCGTTTCACGCGCGGGAGTCTCAGTCGTAATCGGATCGTTTTTCGGAGTTTCAACAGGAGCCGCTTCACCGGCGGAGGGTCGTTCGGTCTCACTCGGGCTCTTATCCGGTAGAGCTGTATTTTTTGGTGTGCCGGAACTTCCGCATGCGACTGCCGAAAGAAGAAAGAGTACAGCCGGTAAAAACACTAAAAAGAAGCGCCTGCTCATGTAATCACTCCTCATTTTAAGAAACGTGACGGGTCGTTCAAAGCGGTCATTATCGTCTTTCGTCTCAGGACCACCCTTATAAAGGGTGGTCCTGAGTATTTTACTGTTTTACCGCGACATTCTCATCGCCGAGCATCTCGCGCAATTCCCTTAAAAGAGAGTCGTGGATAAGGCATTTTCCCGAGAGCATTTTTTTCGTATCTTCCAAATATATGATCAAGCGGCTGTCGCCGGGAAACATTGTCAGAATAAGCTCCAATCGTTTAAGCGCCGGATCATCGCCGCTTTTAAGCTTTACATACAGCTTTTCCGCCGATACCGGCGCTTCTTTTTCCGGCGTCTCAAGGTCGCTCAGCGGACGAATGCTGTCGGCCGTTATCTGCGGCTCTCTCTCTTCCCGTATCGATATTTTCCCGGTTACCAATATAGGGGCGTTTTCCTTAAGATAACCGCCGCCGGCGTCAAGCACGCGCTGAAACGCCAAAATCTCTATTTTCCCCGTGTCATCCTCAAGCAGTATATACGCCATCAGGCTGTTGTTTTTTGCGGTCACCGTTTTGACCGATTCCACCACACCCGCGACCGTAACCCGGCGGCCGTCATAAAATCTCTCCCGGCTGCTGCGATCCGTGTTTTCCTCGGTGATCGTTCCGATCGGCGCGGCGCCTGCACTTTTGGCCGCCGCCCGGTAGGCGTCGATGGGATGCCCCGTAAGATAAAGACCGGTCGTTTCCTTTTCCATGGACATGAGCTCCCGGCTTGTGAATTCCGGAATATCCGGCAAAACCGTTTCAAAGCCTCCGATCTTACCCTCGTTCGCATCAGTCCCGAACATGTCCATCTGTCCGTCGATGTTTTTTCGCCCTGTTTGAGTTATGCCGTCTATAACCGTATCGAATACGCGCAGAAGCCTGCTGCGAAAATACCCCATACCGTCAAAAGCTCCGCATTTTATCAGGCTTTCCACAGCCCTTCGGTTAAGGTCTTTTCCGAACATGCGCCCGCAGAATTCGTCGAAAGCTTTAAAAACCCCTCCGCGGCGGCGTTCGGCCATAAGTTCCTTTACAAATTCGCGCCCTACGTTTTTAACAGCGGACAATCCGAAACGTATGTTGTCTCCGACAACGGTGAAACTGTCGTCAGATTCGTTAATATCCGGCGGCAGCAGTTTTATCCCCATATCCGCGCACTCTGTGATATACGCCGATATCTTACCGCTGTGATCAAGTATCGAAGTCAACAGCGCCGCCATATACTGTTTGGGGTAACGGCACTTCATGTATGCCGTGCGGTAACTTATAACAGCATAGGATACCGCGTGCGCCTTGTTAAATGCGTAGTTTGCAAAATCCGATATCTCATCGTAAATATTTCCCGCCACGGTTTCAGGCACGCCGTTTTTGACTGCCCCGGGGATGCCTCTCGCGGAATCGCCGCGGATAAACGCCTCCCGCTCGCCCGCGATCTCCTTTTCCTTTTTTTTCGACATTGCCCTGCGTATCAAATCGGCCTGTCCGAGAGAAAACCCGGCTAATTTCCTGAAAATATCTATGACCTGTTCCTGATATACTATACATCCGTAAGTAACATCCAATATATCTTTTAAAAGAGGGTGTTTATATACTATTTTGTCCGGGTTATGCTTGCACTCAATGAACCTGCCTATGCTGTCCATGGGGCCCGGCCGATACAGAGCTATGATAGCTGTTATATCTTCCAAGCTTTCGGGCCTCAATCCGATACATACCGAGGTCATGCCCGAGCTCTCAAGCTGGAAGACTCCCGCCGTATGCCCTTCGGTCAGCATTTTATATGTCTCCGCGTCGTTTTTCGGAACGGTTTCCGTTCTGAAGTCCGGTTTGCTCTTTCGCACAAGCTCCGCCGCGTCCTCCAAAACCGTGAGATTTCGAAGCCCCAAAAAATCCATTTTCAATATGCCCAATTCTTCCAGCACGGTCATCGGGTATTGGGAGACGACGATCTCGTCGTTTTTCGCCAGCGGAACATACTCGCAAACCGGATTCTCGGTTATTACAACGCCGGCGGCGTGAGTCGTCGCATGGCGGGGCATTCCTTCCAAAGCTTTTGCCGTGTCTATCAAAAGACGTATGCTCTCGTCACCGTCATAAAGGTCCTTGAGCGGGCGGGACAGGCGCATCGCTTCATCGAGCGTAATATTCAGCGCTAAGGGCACCATTTTTGCGACGGCGTCCGTCTGCGCGTAACTGACGTTCAAAACTCTGCCCACGTCGCGTATTGCGGCGCGCGCCGCCATGGTGCCGAAAGCCGTTATTTGCGCCACTCGGTCCTGCCCGTATTTTCGGCTGACATAATCAAGCACCTCTTCTCTTCGGTTTACACAGAAATCTA
Source organism: Oscillospiraceae bacterium (assembly GCA_009782435.1). GTDB lineage: Bacteria > Bacillota > Clostridia > Oscillospirales > Oscillospiraceae > WRJA01. The sequence continues at coordinate 23,539 of WRJA01000002.1, read as the reverse complement.
TATCGATGTCCGGCATGCTCACTCTTTCGGGATTTAAAAAACGCTCAAAATACAATTTGTATTCTATGGGGTCGACGTCGGTTATCTCCAAACAATATGAAACAACGCTGCCGGCCGCGCTGCCGCGGCCGGGCCCGACAGGTATGCCGCGGTTTTTGGCATAGGCGATAAAATCCGCGACTATAAGGAAGTAATCCACATAACCCATTTTTTTTATCATGTCCAGCTCATATTTCAGCTGACCGGCCGCCTCTTTGTTATTTCCGTAGCGTTTTGAAAATCCCTCGTCGCAGAGTTTTTTAAGGTATTCAAATACGTCGTTTTCGGTTTCGGGCAGCTTGAACTTAGGAAGCCGATATTTGTCAAACTCAAAATCGAATTCGCAAATATCGGCGATCTTAACGGTATTATCATACGCTTCCGGATGCTCCGGAAAGAGCTTGCGCATTTCCTCTTCACTTTTGATATACATATCGTCGCCCGCAAATTTCATCCCGGACGCGTCGTTTATTGTTTTGCCCGTCCGTATGCGCATCAGTATATCTTGATTACGCGCGTCGGAGCGTGTTAAATAATGGGCGTCGTTTGTTACGACCAAAGGTATTCCGGTCTCCCGGCCGATCCTTATAAGGCCGTCCGAAACCCTTTTTTCCTCTTCCGTACCGTGATCCTGAAGCTCAAGGTAAAATCCGCCCTCTCCGAATAACTCCGCCGTTTCTATCGCCTGCGCTTTGGCAAGCTCATACTCGCCCGCCAGTATCTTTCGCGGTATGGCGCCCGCTACGCACGCCGAAAGGCAAACAAGTCCTTCAGCCCTCTCCCGCAGTAATCCCGCGTCGATTCGAGGGCGTATGTAAAACCCCTCCGTGAACCCTCTGCTTACCAAATAGCAAAGGTTCTCATATCCCGTTTTGTTTTTGCATAAAAGGACAAGATGAGTATATCCGCTGTCCGTGCCGTGTTCTTTGTCAAATCTGCCGCGGGGCGCTACATATACCTCGCATCCGATAACGGGTTTTATACCCTCCCTCTTCGCGGCTTTATAAAATGTCACGGCTCCGTACATGACGCCGTGATCGGTTATCGCCGCGGCGGGCTGCCCCAATTCCGAAACTCGTTTTACCAGGTTTTCGATCCGGCACGCCCCGTCCAAAAGGCTGTATTCACTGTGTACGTGAAGATGAGCGAAAGCCATGCGGTCATATCCCTTTCATATATCGCCGTCCGAATATGTCGCTAATTTCCTGAGCCTGTGATTAAGGCAGCTCTTGCTGACAGGCGGATCGGATAACAGCGCCATCTCTTCAAGACTGGCCTCAGGATTTGCGATCCTTAAAAGCGCGGCTTCCCGGAGCTTGTCCGGCAGATTTCCGATTCCGGCGCCTCGCTCGATGCGCTTAATAACATCAAGCTGCCGCGCGGCGGCCATCACCACCTTGTCCGCGTTCGCGCTGTCACAGTTGACCCTTCTGTTAACGGTATTGCGCATATCCTTCTCAACTTTTGCGGACATTATTTTCATTGCCGAAAGCGGAGCGCCGATCGACGTCAAGAGGTCTTCGATTTCTTCGGATTGCTTGAAATAGGTTATGTAATTTCCGGCCCTCGCCGTATCTTTCGGAAAAAAATCCATCTCAAGCAAGAGAGAGTACGCTTCGCGGCTGACGCTCATATGATCTGTCACAAACTCGAGATGATATCTTTTCTCGGGGTCGGCGACGCTGCCCCCGGCAAGGAACGCGCCCCGCACAAAAGATTTTTTGCAGCAGGCGTTCTCCAAAACGCCGAAATTGATGTGATGCGCCAAAGTGTTGCCCGTATCATATCCGAAAGCATCGAATACAGCGGATATCTTCGATCTGTCACTGATCGCAAATACCCGTTTCCCCGACCCCGGAGCCGACGGCACAGAGTCAAATTCTATATCGAACGCGTGTTTGAAGATTTTCGGAATACGTTTCGCGAAACCGGGATTCCCGGTTATTATCCTTACAGCGCGGAAATCAAACGTGTTCCCGTAGAGCAATATCCCGTATGCCTCGGCTCCGGCGCAGCATTTATCGCAAACAGGCGTTTTGCACAGTTCTTCTTTGACCGAGGATGAGAACGACAACTCTTCAGCTCCTTTATTTCGGCAGAGACCATGCCGGTACAAACCCCGCTGTCAACTGTATATCTTGGTCGGCGATTTATTTGTGAACAACTCCATCAAAGTCTTCGCCAGCGTCTTCGGGTTATGCCTGGCCAAGCCTTTTGAGTAATCCGCGACAGGAGCGGTTATCAGCTCGATACCGAGTTCTTTTATTTTGTCCTCGTCCGTCACAGTGCGATCCGTTCCCTTTGAATTGTACTTTTTTTTGATCTCATCCGGAAAAGGAGAATTGTCGGCGACGCAATAATCGAACAATCTCACTCCTGCATGATCCGACAGCGCTTTTATGTGATCGGAAGCCGTATATCCTTCGGTTTCTCCTTCCTGCGTCATCACATTCAGCACATACACCCGCACGGCGTCGGATTCGGCGATCGTCTCGGAAACTCCTTTTGTCAGCAGATTAGGTATTATGCTCGTATACAAGCTCCCGGGCCCGAGAATTATCATCTCCGCTTCAGCCAAAGCCTCTGTGCTTGCTTTAAGCGCCGGAGGATTCTCCGGCATGAGTCTCACCTTCCGGATATTCCCTCCGGCGGAGAGTTTATACTCCGATATTTTCGACTCTCCGACGATTTCATTCCCGTCGTCAAATAATGCCGCAAGAATAACATTGCAGTTTGTAACCGGCAAAACACGCCCCGTGACCGCCAAAACGTCGCTGAGTTTAATGACCGCTTCATCAAATGACGAACACATGTCATTAAGAGCGGCAAGAAACAAATTGCCTAAATTCTGACCTTTCAGCGTTCCGCTTTTAAAACGATATCTGAGCAGTGCTTCCATAGTAGGCTCCGTATTGGCCAATGCCTCAATACAGTTCCTGATATCGCCGGGCGGCGGCATATTAAGTTCGGAGCGCAGTATTCCCGACCCACCGCCGTCATCCGCGACCGTCACTATCGCTGTCAAGTTATCGGTATACAGTTTTAATCCGCGAAGCATGGTCGAAAGCCCCGTGCCCCCGCCGATAACAACGACGCGCGGAGCCGGTCGGTATCCGGATATATGTGTTTTCGTAATGGCGGTAATTCCTTTCTCCGGCTGTAAGTCATAAAACGATTCGACAAAAGACCGGTCTCAGCTTTTTTCCAAATCTCTGTTAATAAGCTGCGCAGAATGCCCGTTATCTCTGATAAAACAAGTCAATGCTTCGCCGATCGCTACCGAGCGGTGTTTTCCGCCCGTACAGCCCACTGAAATCGTCAGCGTGTGTTTACCTTCTTCAACGTATTGAGGCAGCAAAAACATAACAAAATCCTGAAGACGGTTCATAAATTCCGTTGTATCCCTGTGTTTGAAAACAAACTTTTTCACCGCCTCGTCAAGCCCGTTGAGGTTGCGAAGCTCCGCTACATAAAACGGGTTCGGTATAAAGCGCACGTCGAACACAAGATCGGATTCGATGGGTATGCCGTATTTAAATCCGAAAGACAGCACATTAACGGATAAGACGCGGTCAAGAGAGTCCCCGACGAATATGCCGTAGATCTCTTTTTGCAGCATACCGAGGGTCATTCCCGTTGTTGTTATCACATAATCCGCTCTTTCCCGCACGGGTTCCAAAAGCGCGACCTCGCGCTTTATCGCCTCCTCCACCGATATGCCGTCCGTGGCCAAAGGGTGTCTTCTGCGAGTCTCTTTATATCTGTAGACTATTGTGGGTATATCGGCTTCCATGTAAAGTATCTTATACTCGCAATCCAATTCCCACAGGCCGTCCAACGCTCTGAACAGTTCTTCAAAGCTCTCTCGTTCCCGAATATCCGTGACCAAAGCCACTCGCTCATACCGTCCTCTTGTGGCCAAACACAGTTCCGCGAACTTCGGTATAAGCGCCACGGGCATGTTGTCCACGCAATAGAAATCCAAATCCTCCAACGAGTCCGCCGTCCGGCTTTTCCCGGCCCCGGACAATCCGGAGATTATTAAGAATTCCATATGCCGCGCCCTCCACCGGTGTATTTTTACTGAGATTTGCCGACTATTTTTATTTCCGTTTCAAGATCGACCCCGGTATCGGCGTATACCGTCTCACGAATGTGTTCGATCAGTTTTATAACGTCTTCAAATGTTGCGTTGCCGCGGTTAATAATAAAACCGGCGTGTTTTTCCGACACGGCGGCTCCGCCGATGCCGAATCCTTTCAGCCCCGAAGCCTCTATCAGAGCCGCGGCGTAGCCGTTTTCGGGCCTCTTAAAAACACTACCCGCTGAAGGCTTGTCTATCGGTTGGGAATTACGTCTTTTTTCGGCGATGCTCCGCATTTCGGCGCGTATCTTTTCCGGGTCCTCCGGTTTCAGGTCGATATCGCATCTCATAATCGTCTTGTCCGTATCGGAAAAAACGCTGCGTCTGTATGAAAACTCCTGCTCTTTTCCCTCAACCGCGCGGGGAGTTAATTCTTCATCAAGGTAATACGTGCGCGATATTACGTCTTTCATCTCCCCGCCGTATGCCCCGGCGTTCATAACTACCGCCCCGCCGAGCGTACCCGGTATCCCGCAGGCGAATTCAAGCCCCGAAAGGCCCATGTCCAACGCCGTTTCAGCCAATTTTGCCAACGTCGCCCCGCAGCACGCAGACAACGTCTCGCTCCCGGTCTTTCTTATTTCCGAAACCCTGTTTCCGGTTTTAATGACGACGCGGTCAAGCTTTCCGTCCGTAAAAAGCAGATTTGTCCCGTTACCCATTATAAACGGCTTAATTCCCGTCTCCTTCAGCAATTCGCATACTCCCGCGATATCTTCCTCCGTTTCGGGAAAAACTACCGCCGCCGCAGGGCCGCCTATTTTGAAAGAGCAATGACGGCTCATGATCTCATCCGGTTTGATTTCAATTTTCGGAAAACGGGACGCGATCTTTCGGATCGCGGAGGCGCTGACGGTCATTCAGTCCATCCATCCCTTGCTTATGCTGTCATCATGGCGCTCCGTCAAAACCTTGGCGGCGTTGTATCCCATTCTCTTCTGCCGGTTGTTTACAGCGGCGACTTCAAGCAAAACAGCGAGATTTCGCCCGGGCAGCACCGGAATGACCGTATACGGGACCTCTATGTCCATAACGGTCATATAATGCGGTTCCAGCCCGAGCCTGTCATAGGCAACGGATTCATTCCATTCTTTCAGATCGGCGATCATGTCTATTTTTGTGATCGGTTTAACGGACGCGGCGCCGAAGATGTTTCTCACGTCTATTATTCCTATACCGCGGACTTCCATGTAGTATCGTATGATCTCCGGGGCGTATCCCACAAGAGTCACGCGGGAAGCGCGCTTGATCTCCACCGCGTCGTCCGCAATGAGTCTGTGCCCGCGCTTAACAAGTTCGAGCGCGGTCTCGCTTTTTCCGATCCCGCTGTCTCCCGTGATCAAAATACCCTCGCCGTGCACCTCAACAAGAACGCCGTGCATGGTTATTCGTTCCGCAAGATGCATCGCAAGCGACGCTATAAGTCCCGCAATGAATCTTGAGGTATCCTCGTCCGTACCCAAGAGATTTACGTCGTATTTTTCAGCAGCCGCTTTGCATTCCGGCATCGGGTCCAGCGCGTGACATATGACCATAGCCCTGATACCGCTGCTCATAAGTCTTTCATATTTAAAAAGCCGCTCTTCTTTCGAGACCGCGTTCATATACGCTGTCTCGACTTTACCGAACACCTGCACCCTTTCGGGTTCAAAACGGTCATAAAAACCGGTCAACTGAAGTCCCGGTCTGTTGACGTCCGGAGTCCGGATAACGTCCTCGGCAAACTTCGTTGAGGCATGAATGATCGACAGCGAGAGTTCTTCGACTACCCTGCTGAGTTTAACGGTATATTCTTCTTTCATTCTTGAGTTCCCCTTTGCGCCCGAATATTCGCCTTCACTTGTTTATCATCCACCCGTCAAGACAAACGCCGCAGGCTTCGTCGACCTTGCGGCCGAACGCTTCCGGATATTTTGACTTCCAGATCGCCATTTCCTCGTCCGTAACCTTCTCAGCGTTGACGAGAAAACCTGATACGACCATACCTGTAACATTTTTTGCCGTTATGTTGTGAGGAGTTATCAGATTGACGGCGCCGCCCCGGTCGAGAGTCTCCGCTTCTATAGGATCAAAACGAGAACCGTGGTCAACGTACACCGTATCGGGAATGATGCGCTGCGTAACATAAGCGGCGCACAGCACCGTGCCGCGCTCATTATGTATCTTCACGATATCATGATGCGCTATCCCCCGCTTTGCCGCCGTCTTAGGGTGTATCCACATCGGCTCATACTGATATCCGTCGATCGCGCGTATCTTCATAGTCTCGATCTCGCGGGTCCATGTAATATCGTCCATGTTCGCGTGAAAACGCCATCTGCCGTGGTTGGATACGCATAAAAACGGATACTTTTTCGCGCGTTCCGACGAAAGGCGCTCGTCGTGCAGCTCGCTTTTTTCAATCCACTTGGGATACGGCGGGCGCTCCTCATCGTCCGGAAAATACTTGGCTATTTCCGTTGAAGTGAATTCCAATTTGCCCGTCGGAGTTGAGAGCGGATTGTTTTCCGGGTCCTTATAAAACGGGTTGATCCCGACCGGCTTATCTTGGATATCCGGGACGGCGGGCAGGACAAATATATCTTTTTCGTAAAATTCGTCATTTTCATCGAGATGCGCGACGCCGCTGCTCTTCCAGAATAAATCAATGATTTTTTCGGTCTGCGCGTCGTTATCGGTGTAAGCATTATATATTTCATCGCTTATTTTTTTCGCTACCCGCGCAACGCATTCAAAATCGTCAACAGACTCTCCCACGGGCGGACATGCCTTGCGCTCGCGGTAAACGGCGGTAAAAACGCCGCCGCCGACATCGTCGCATATATCATCCAGCTCGAACTTGGTCGCCACGGGCAGTATGATATCCGCGAGATAACAATCGTTTTCCAGCCACGGCTGTTGAGCTACAACGCACTCGATCTCCGGGGAACGCAGCGCCTTTACGAAATTGAACCCGTCGTTCCAGCAGGTGACCATGCAAGGCGAATCTGTCCATATCATATGCAGCCGGGGCAGGCCCGGTATCGGAAACTCATGCTTTTGCCACTGCTCTTCAGACGGGCCGCAAAAAGAGTAAAGGCCGTACCATTCGATCTTGTCTTTTAAGATCGCGTCGTGCACCATGCATTTCGGGACCGACTGCTGCGGGGGATTGTCTGTGATTTTACAAAGCTCCGCCGTTTCTTCGATCGCTTTGATCAACTCGTCGATTTTTCCCGCATGTTTTCCCGAAGCTGATTTTTTCATTTCGCGCAGTTTGTCAAGCTTGCTCGGCAAATCCATCAGATGCAAGGCTATGTGGAAATCCTTTGAATCTCGCGGGCGGACGATTTCCGCGCGAAGCGGAATCTTTATCGGCGCCTCGCCCTGATACGGCATTGGGTAAACAGATGAGAACAAATTCCATTCAAGCCACTTAACGTGGTGTACGCCCGGTTTCCCCAAGCCCTGCATGCCGAGCAATATCGACTGCAGTCTCGCGGGTTCGGTCGCAAACGCGCCGCGTATACCCGGGCCGCCGTTTCCTATAGACATGCTTGTTATTTTTTCGGCCCAATCGCGGGCCAACGCCTTTATCGTCCATTCCGGCACTCCGCATTTTTCGGAAGCCCAATCCGGCGTTTTCGGCAATCCGTCCTCTTTGCCGAGCACATAATCAAAAAACGGCTGCGCGCCGACTGTGTGTGTTTTGACATATTCCTTGTCGTATGTGCCCTCGGTGAGCCAAACATACGCGATGGCGAGAAATACGGCGGCGTCCGTGTTCGGCAGTATCGGTATCCATTTGTCCGCCATCCTGCACGCCGAAAAGTTGAGCGCCGGGTCCACATAGACATATTTGACTCCGAGACTGTGTATCCATGAATTCAAACGGCTCGGCATATATCCGTCAAATCCCATGGAAGTCGTCTCGGGATCCGCCGCCCAGAAGAGCAGCAGCTCAGTATGCTTGGCAATATCCGGCCATTGGTTGCCGCAGGGGTTCAATTCTCCGACCGGTTCGCCTCCCCAGACGTTTTTCGATCCCCATGAATAGCCTTCCCAACTGTCCTGATTGCGTATCTGTATCGTATATCCGCCCAAAAGCGATAAAAGCTTGTTCGCGCAGGCGTGGCTCGGGGCAAGATGCTTGCCCTCGCCGTGCATATCCGCCTCCGAAAGCACCGCCGACATGCCGTATTTCTCCCTGATGCGTAAGAGTTCGCCGGCGACGATCTCGGCCGCCTCATCCCAGGAGATGCGCACATATTTTGACTTGCCTCGGTTTTGCGTATTGCGCTCGCCTTTCGGGTCCCAATCGACGCGTTTCAGGGGATATCTGACACGGTTTTCGGAGTACACCCGTTTTTTATATCCGGTGTAATAGCTTCCGGGCACCGTGCGTTTCGGGGGAGAAAAAGAGCTGCCGCGGGCTTCGATCTTCCACGGATTTTTACTCTCCCAATCAATGTGATCCTCATAATGCATCGGACGTATCCGGATGATCTTTCCGTCCTTGTCGGAGTCCGCAACGGCAGGCGGACCGCTCGTGCAGCCCATGAGGCTGCACGCCTTAAAAACGCGGTTGCCGTTCTTTATATCAATGGGTTTCACTCATGTACGACCCCCTTGTGTTGTTTTCGTTTATTAAACAGACGTCCTTTTGTCACAGACGGCCTATATCGAGAGCGATCCTGTGCGCGAGTTTAGTCGCCTCTTTGATATTACCGGGCAAAATGCAGTCGCCTATCCGATGAAACTCCGGCGCAACGCCGGAGAGAGTTTTTGTTTCGTCGTAAAGCGGAGCGTATCCGGCCGCGCAAACGACCGTTTCGGCGGCTATTTCGACTGCGCCTGAGGGGCCTTCGGCTTTAAGGCCGGTTTCTGTGACTTGTACGGCCCTCGTTGAGGTCATGATTTTCAGTTCGGGCAGTTTTAAAAGCTCCTGCGCCATCGCGATCCCGTGAATGAAATTGGCTCCCGGTTCCAAGGCATGCGGATTGCTGATTCTCTCTGATGTGGAGGATACTTCTTCCTTTGTAACAAGAGTGACCGGGAGCATCTCGACGACCGTGACGGTCCTGCCGAGCTGCGCGAGATATATCCCGAGTTCCAGTCCGACAAGCCCTCCGCCCAAAATACATACCGTTTTGCCGGCTTTTGTCGGATCGCGGTAAACATCTTCGGCGGGAACTGCCCGCTCGCGCAGTCCCGGGATATTCGGCACGACGGGTTTCGAGCCGAGCGCGGCTATCAAAACATCGGGCTTGAGTTTTTCCGCGAGTTCGGGCGTAACCGGGGCGTTCAGACGCACATCGACGCCCGAGCGGGTCACAATAAGGCTTTGCCTTTTGATGTATTCCGATATCTTGCTCTTAAAAGGCACATTTTCTTCGCAAATCAAGGTTCCGCCGAGCCTGTCCGATTTCTCACACAAAATCACGTCGTGCCCCGCTTTCGCGGCTGTTATCGCGGCTTGCATACCGGCTACGCCTCCGCCGGCAATGAGTACCTTTTTCGGAAAACGTGTGAGCGCCGACGGAGCGAGCGCTTCGCGCTCAAATCCGACCTCCGGGTTAACGGAGCAGTAGAATATGCCGGCGTTTGTGCTTGAGGAGAAACACATGAAACAGCGCAGGCACTTATTTATCTCGTCTTCTTTTCCCAGCATTGCTTTCAGCGGCAGATCGGGATCGGCCAATGTCTGTCTGCCCAATTCAACTACATCGGCTTTGCCGGAGGCTATGATCTCCTCCATCATTCGCGGGTCGGTCAAAGCGCCGACGGTCGCCACCGGCGTTTTCACATGTTTTTTGACCTCTGCCGCATATTTCACGTTAACGCCGTCGGGCATGAACATCGTCGGATGCGTCACCATGCTGCCGGAATCATCCTCATGATGCCCCGCAGAAATGTGTATCAGGTCAAGGCGGCCGTCCAGCGCCCGCGCTATCTCGACTCCTTCGTCGATATCGTAGCCGCCTTTTACGATCTCCGCGCCCGATATGCGCATTTCTATCGGCGTATTCGGGCCGACGGCGAGCCGAACAGCCTCTGTTACAGCGAGCGGGAAACGCATGCGGTTATTTATGTCGCCGCCCCAGCGGTCCCGCCGCTTGTTTGTCAAAGGCGACATGAACTGCGCCAAGAGCCAGCCGTGTCCGCCGTGCAGCGTTATCATACCGAAACCGCACTGCCTCGCGAAAGCGGCCGCGTCCGCATAGCATTTTATCAGCATCTCTATCCGGTCCTCGTCCATCTCGCGGATCTCTGTCCCGTCCGAGCGAACCCCCTCGGAAACTCCGTACACAAACCCTTCTCGCTGCGCCATCGGCCCCGCTATTTGTCCTGCGTGATTGAGTTCGACCGCCGCCCGCGCTCCGTGGCGCGTTATTGAGGCCGAAGTGCGAGTGAGCGATACACGCCCTTTTACGTCGTCCCCGCGCAGCTGAAAAGGGTGACTGTGGCCGGCGCGCGAATCCACCATAAAATCTCCGACGCAGACAGAGGCAAAACCGCCTCGCGCCTTTATTTCATAAAACGCGGTCGCGTCGTCGTTTAAAAAGTTCTCGCTCGTCAAACGGTAGGTGTCCTGCGGCGATGCAAAAATGCGGTTGCGAAACAGCAAATTGCCCAAGCGTATAGGTTCGAATAAGTATTCGTATCTCATATTGCCCACACACGGTCGGGATAGGTATACTTCCCGATTTTCCTTTCACTGTGATAATAACAGTCTATTCCGAGCCTGAAGGCGACCCTGCGTCTTTCGGCGCGGATTTGGCCGAGGATTTGGCTGAGGGTCTGCCCGTAAGCCCTGCGGAGCGCCTTTGCGTGTACATATTAAGCGACATTGCGGCGATGATTATGATCCCCTGGAAGAATTTCGTGGTATCCGAACTCACTCCCAAGAGCAGCATGACGTTGTTGATGATGCCAACGAGCAGAGCGCCGAAAACGGCTCCCGGGACGCCGCCCTCGCCGCCGGCGAGGTTGATGCCGCCTACTATCATCGCCATAAGCACATTGCCTTCATAGTTAAGAGCCGTCGGCTGGCCGGCCTGTCCGTTCATCGACGCGAGTATGATCCCGCCGAGCCCGGCCAAAACGCTCGAAATCATGTATGTGACCCTGATATTCACATCGGAATTTATGCCGACGAGATTTGACGCCTTGACATTGCCGCCTATTGCATACAGCCGCCGACCGTAAGTCGTTTTGCCGAGCATAAATGCGCAGACCGCGACGCAAACGGCGAATATTATGACAGGCATCGGGATAGTCAACACGTTAGAGTTGCCGATCTTGAACGCCGGGCCGTTCCCCGGCGAATAGACATAAAATCCTCGGGTGACCATATATATGCTTCCGTAAAGCGCGTATTTCATGGCGAGAGTAACAACGAACGCCGGTAAACCGAACCGGGTCACAAAGAAACCGTTCAGCCATCCCGTCAAAAGACACACCGCTAAGGCGGCGGCGCATCCCAAGATAAAGCTGCCGGTCGAAAAACCGGAACCTTCCGCGATTTTAAACGCCACGGACGCCGCCAGCCCGGCCATTGAGCCCACCGACAGATCCATGCCGCCGACAAGTACCGTAAACAACATGCCGCAGGCCATGATGCCGTTAACGGATATCGCGAGCAGTATGCTTTTCGCGTTGGCAGCCTTGAAAAATATAGGTTCAAATATCGCCATTACGATGCATATAAGGATAAGCAGCGTTATTCGCTGTCCCCAAGGGTTACCGGCGGCTTTTAAAAGTTTTTTCGTCACAGCGCCTTCCCCTCCTCCGTGTGTACTCCCGAAGCCGCGAGCAGCACCGCCGACTGAGTGGCGCGCCCGCGCTCAAATTCCTCAAAGAATTTTCCGCCGTGCATTACGAGTATGCGGTCAGCCAAAAACACCAATTCCGGCAGATCGGACGATACCATGATAACTATTGTCCCCTTCTCCGCCAATTCGCGCAGCAGCTTGTACAAGTCTATCTTCACGCCGACGTCAACGCCGACCGTAGGCTCGTCGAGCAAGAGAATCTGCGGGTCTCTTGTCAACCAGCGGCTCAGTATGGTCTTTTGCTGATTCCCTCCGGAGAGATTTCCTCCGGGCAACGTTCTTATCGGAGGCCGGATATCGTAATCACTTATCGCGCGGTCGGCCCAATCTGTCTCTTTTTTCCTGTTAACGAGCCCCGCGGAGGCAATTTTGTCATAGCTTGCGATCGTTATGTTCTTTTCAGTTGTCAGAAGCGGGATAAGGCCTTCGACGCGCCTGTCCTCCGGGACGTATCCGAAACCGTTTTTGATGTTTTTTCTGATAGACCGGCTCACGGGTTTGCCGTTTAAGGTTATCGTGCCCTCGGAATACTTTGCCGCCCCGTATATGCATCGGATAAGCTCGGTGCGCCCTGAGCCGACAAGACCTCCGATACCGAGTATTTCACCGCCGTAGGCTCTGAAGCTGACGTCCTTCAGCATGCTGCCGTAAGCTAAGTTTTTCACCTCGAGGCAGCGGTCTTCATACCTTTTTGTCGATCCCTTCTCCTCGTCGCCTTTCACTTCGCGGCCGATCATCATCGTCATTACCTTGTGTGATTCTATCTCTTCCTTTTTGAGTACGCCGACGATTTTCCCGTCGCGCATAACGGTCAGACGGTCGGACAGTCGATATACCTCTTCAAGTCTGTGTGAGACATAGAGGATACCGACGCCCTTTCTCCGCAGTCCGTCTATGGTTTCAAACAATTTTTCCGACTCCGCCGCCGACAGCGACGAGGTCGGCTCGTCCATGATGATGAGTTTCGCCTTGAAAGCGAGGGCTTTGAGTATTTCGGCCATCTGCCTCTGCGCCATTCCCATGGTGTCGACCGTCGCGTCCGGGTCGATATCAAATCCGTAATGATCGACCAGCGACCGGACTCGCTCATGCATGCTCTTTTTATCGAGCAAGCCGTATTTTGTTTTTTCCAGTCCGAGAAAAATGTTTTCCGTTACCGTCAGCGCCGGGATCAGACTCAGTTCCTGATAGATGACGGATATGCCCAGCGCGCGGGCGTCTTGGCGGCTGTTTATTTCAGCATGCCGGCCGTCGATAAAGATCTCTCCGGCGTCTTTTGTATACACTCCGGTAATTATTTTAATAATGGTCGACTTGCCCGCGCCGTTTTCGCCCATCAGCGCGTGTACCTCTCCGTAATTCACGTCAAGGTCGACATTTTCAAGAACGGTGACTCCGCCGAATTGTTTAAATACGCCTGTTGCCAGCAGAAAAACGCCTGTTTGCACGGTCTCGCCGCTCCCGGGGACGGCGTCGGTCTTTTCATGCATCTGTAACACCCCTCCCCGCGCGATCAATGCGATTGCGCCAAAAGGCGCTTTGCCGTTATTCTGTTGAATACCGCATCAAAGGCAGTCGCTATCAGTATGATTACGCCTTGAAGTATGTATTCCCACGAAGTGGAAAGACCGAACTTAAACAGACCGTTGAGCAGCATCACCAAAAACAGGCTGCCTAAAAGCGCGCTCAAGGTGTCGCCCTTGCCGCCGCCGAGTACGACCCCGCCTACAACACAGGCGGCTATCGCGCGGAATTCGTAGCCTGTTCCGATGTTAGGCGGCGAGGCGCCGATCAAGGTGACCTGCAATACGGCGGCAAGACCCGCCGCTCCGCCGCTTATGAGATATCCCAAGGCTTTGACCTTGCTCGTATCGATCCCGGACATCAGCGCCGATCTCGAATGAGACCCTATGGCGTAGGTATGCAGCCCGAAGCTTGTTTTTGTAAGCAGCAAATACAATATGATCGCGAGGATTATCCAAATGATCGTGATGTAGTAGATGCCGCCGATATTTCCTCTGAACGCAAGATAACTCTTGTTCACGACCGGCACCGTTGTTATCGAGTGTCCCTGCCGGAACGAGAAAACAAGCGTAAGGCCGGTAAAGATAAAACCTGTCGCGAGCGTCGCGACAAATTCCGTGAGCCGGATCTTTGTGATGAAAAACGCGTTAATGACTCCGCAAAACGCGCCGAGAACGATACCGCCGAGCACGACGATTATGCCGGGAACTCCCGTCATGGACAGTCTGACGCACAAAATACCCACAACGCAGACGATCCCCCCGGCGGACAGATCAATGCCGCCTCCGATCATGACAAAAGCCATCCCGAGCGCGATGATTCCCAAGTATGCCGAATCCTTGAGCAAATTAGCAATATTGCGAAAGCCTAAGAATGCGTCTGTGGTCAATGTGAAAACGATTGCCATTATCAGCAAAAGGCCTATTGAAATCATTCTTCTGATCGATTTGGCATTTTTCGGCCTGCGATTGGTTTTCATCCTGTCACAGTTCCTTTCACAGATGAACGCGGTACAGCCGCCGGTCGGATAGCTGTACCGCGCGTTCGTTAATAAGCCGCTTCGGGCGCAAAAGCGCCGAGCGCTTTATGTCCGGCGCGGGATGAGTCAGTTATAGCTGACAAACCAACGGGAAACTGCCATAACATCGTCAATGTTTTGCTGTGTTACGGGAAGCATCGGCTGTTCGACGACCGGCGTCCTGGTATATCCGGCGGTCTGTCCCGTGAGTCCGGTGGCGATGGCATACATTGCAAAATAGAAAGCTGTCGCGTTTTGCACGTATGTGTCGCCGAACATTGTACCGGCCAGCTTGCCTTCCTTAACGAGCTCAAGGCCGTTCCTGAACCCGTTGAAGCCCCAAACAATTATACCCTCGTCAGCTCTGCCCGCCTGATCTATCGCGTTTGCCGCGCCCATCGCGATATCGTCGTTGGCGCAGTAGACCATCGTAATCTCACCGGGGCCGTACTTTGTCAGGCAGTCACGCATCGAGATCTGCGCGTTGTCGGCAGACCAGTTCTCAATGCCGAGTTGTTCAATGAGCCTGATATTTGTTTTCTGCTGTATGTATTCCTCAAAACCCGTTCCCATGCGGGCGGCGGGTTTCATCGCCGGCGGACAGTCCAAAACTATAGCCGTGCCTTCGTTGCCGGACATGCCGACCATCAGCTCGGCTGACGCCCAGCCGGATGAATAGTCCGCTCCCGCCATATACAGCGTGTGTACGGTCTGCGGTTCGGCGGCGTTTACCGATATAACGGGAATGCCGGCTTTTTCCGCCTCTTCAATAGCGCCGTTCAAGGCGAACGGATCCATGGCCTCAATAACAATTGCGTCGTAACCCTGTGTCACGGCTTCCTGAATCAGCGTGACTTGCCTGTTCGGGTCATACTCCGCGTCCCAGTGGACAACGGATACATTCGGGAATCTGTACAATTGCTCTCTGTATGATAACTGGACGAGCTGATTGATGATGCCCGCAGTCGAGATGGATATTTGAGCTATTTTGATAGGGTCGTTATAGATGTCCTTGACTTGGCCCGCGCCGAGATTTGCCACTTCCTGAGCGACGCTCCCGCTGCCGCCGGACCCTCCGCCGGAATTGTCGGCGCAAGCTGCAAAAATCACCGTGAGCATAGCGACCGACAGGACAAGAGAGAGGATTTTTTTTGTCTTTTTCATTTCGTGTTTTCTCCTTTATGTCATTTTATCCGGATCGACCGCCGCAGCGGTTTGCGACCGGGCCGGGGATATCAGCTGTACCAACGGGAGACCGCCATGATATTTTCAACATTCTGCGGTGTTACCGGGAACATGGGCTGCTCGACCATCGGGGTAGTCTCATAACCGGCGGTATAAGCGGTAAGTCCTGTAGCAATATGCAGCATCGTCATATAAAACAGCGCCGCGTACTGGACATAAGTGTCGGAGAACATCGTACCGGCCATCTTGCCGCTTTTTACGCCCTCAAGTCCCATGGGATATCCCATAAAGCCCCAGACAAGAATCTCTCCGCTTCTGCCGGCCTGTTCGATCGCGTTCATTGCGCCGTTTGCTATGTCGTCCGAGGAGCAGTAGACCATGGTGATCTCGCCCGGGCCGTATTTTGTCAGTACATCGCGCATTGACGTCTGCGCGTTGTCGGCAGACCAGTTCTCTATGCCTATCGGCGGTTCAAGCAGCTTGATGTTTGTGTTCTGCTCGATATATTCTTGGAAACCCGTACCCATACGAGCGCCGGGCTTCTGCATGGCCGGGCAGTCCAAAATGACAGCCGTTCCTTCTCCGCCGGTCATTTCAGCCATCAGTCTGCCGGATTCCCATCCCGTCGAGTAATCCGCTCCGGCAATGTGCAGCGAGTGTAAGGTCATCGGTTCCGCGGCATTGCTTGATATGACGGGTATGCCCGCTCTTTCGGCTTCTTCTATCGCGTTGTTGATCGCAAAGGGGTCCATGCACTCAAGCAGGATCGCGTCATAACCTTGAGTTATCGCTTCCTCAATGAGCGTTATCTGTCTGCTCGGGTCGAATTCAGCGTCCTTGAAGTCCAAAAAGACATTGGGATACCTGAAAGCCTGCTCCTTAAGAGCCATTTGGTAGAGCTGATTTACGATTCCCGCGGTCGATATGGAGATGACCGAAATCTTTATGGGATCGTTGTAGATATCCTTGCCGCCGCCGAGAGATATTTGGCCGGCACTTCCGCCGTCTCCCGCTCCGCCGCCCGTGTCATTACTGCATGCGGCCGCAAGCGTCGCCAGCATAACGACCGACAGAACGAGCGAGATGACTCTTTTTGTCTTTTTCATTTTGCTGTTCTCCCTTTTTTTTGAATAGTATGGACAGTTATGTAATGTCTCACCGGTTTATTCGGCGTAATAAACAAAAATGCTTGCAAATTTCCACTCGGCATATGACATACATTACATACATTGGATTATACAATTATTAAAAACTCAATGTCAATCCTTTTCAATAAAATCATATCCCGGAGGCATTTTAATACCGTTGTAATATCATTATAACACAAATTTATTATAATATTTTGTTATATACGGCGCTTGCTTACGCCGATCTGCCGGGTGGTTATTGATTTTCAGCCGGAAAAACTGTAAAATACGGACGAAAAGCAAAACGCGCGGTTTTACGCCGTGTTACGGAACGGAGGAAACACGCCTTTGAAAACAAAAGAAGACCGGCGCTTCGGCCGCCGTGTGGTTCAACTGCCGCCGGAGCAGTCTTTCTGCGCGGGCTGCCGCAGCTGCGAGATCGTTTGCGCGCTCACGCACGACGGTCTCGTCGGACCCTTGCGCCGGCGGCTGTTCGTTGTGCGCGACATACGGTTTATGACACACGAGATCCAAACTTGTCGGCACTGCGCCGATCACCCGTGCTATGACGCATGTTCAAAAAAGGGAACGGCGATGAAACTCGGCGAGGACGGTTCGGCTTATATCGACGAGGACGCATGCATAGGCTGCGGACTGTGCGCGAAGGCGTGCCCCTTCGATCCGCCGCGCATAAATTATGCAAAGGAACTGCCGCGCGACTTTCGGAAAGCGCGTAAATGCGATATGTGCAGAGGCCGCGCCGAGGGGCCCGCATGTGTTGAATGGTGCCCCGTCAGGTGTTTGGAGGTATCAAAATGATATGCGGATACGTCGGTAAAATAGCGCGTATCGACCTGACGGCAAAAACCGTCACCGAAATACCCACATCAAAATATGTTCCGGAGAATATAGGCGGTCGAGGCGTGTGCAATCGAATTTTTTGGGACAACATGAGACCCGGCACGGGAGCGCTTGACCCCGGAAACATGCTGATATACATGACGGGCCCGACGACGGCTACCGGCATACCTACAGGAGGGCGCTCTGTATTTACCGGGATATCTCCGAACAGCTATCCCGAACAATACGCGTGGAGCGGCATCGGCGGCATGGTCGGCGCGGAGCTTAAATTCGCGGGTTGGGACGGTTTTATTATCGAGGGCAGATCCGAGGATTTCATATACATATATGTTAATAATGACAAAATTGAATTCCGGGACGCCGAGCCGCTTCGCGGCTTGTTCGTACACGCCTGCCAGCGAAAGCTCGCCGAGATGCACGGACAAGATGTTCAGAGCATGGTCATCGGCCCTGCAGGCGAGAATCTGATGCGCAACGCGAGTATCACAACGTCGAATGACAACGTGGCCGCAAAAGCCGGGTTCGGGGCGGTATTCGGTTCAAAGAACCTCAAAGCCGTTACGATACGCGGCACGGGAGACGTGCGAGTCGCCGACGTCGGCAAACTCTTCGAATTACGCCGGAAGATGGGGAATCCCTATATGCGCCGCAACCCTCTCGTCCGGGAAGCCGAACACGGCATGGACGGCAACAAGATACCTGTCGAAGGCGGTTGGCTGCGCGGACAAACCGCGTGCAGCCATGGATGCAATCAGCACTGCAACCGCTTGATGATGGGCATGAAATCGGCTTTCTCCGATGAAAAGATCAACATGTCGGAAAAATGCGTGAGTATATTCGCTTACGGTTTCCGTGAGGATTGTTCATGGACTCCCATACAAAACTTCGAAACCGAGCGCAACCACTTTTTGGCGTGTAAGATGCTCTCGCGCGAGGAACCCGAGCCGGATACGGACGACCCTTTCTTTCCCGAACTGTTCAAACAAACGCGCGGCGATATCGTTAACTTCTGGGAACCTGATTTCGACAAGGGCAGCGTCATGATGGACATGTGCAACGAATACGGCATTGACAAATGGGATGTTATCGTATGGTTTTTCACATGGCTGTCCATGGCAAAAAAAGAAGGGCTTTTGGAGGACATGGATTTCGGAATGGAGGCGGACGTTGAGAATGTCGAGTTCGTTAAGCACTTTCTGAACATGATAACTTACAGGCGCGGAAAATACGGTCCCGTGTTCGCCGAAGGCATGGCGCGGGCAATTCGCGCGCTCGGCAAAGAAAAATTCGGCGACACGATATACCGAGGGAGGATATCTCAAGTGACCGGTGAGCGTTACGACCTGCCTGTGAGCTTAGAGACGGCTTGGGGCCACAGCTACCACTGGCAGGGTCGCGGATTTGAGGGTTCCATCAACAAACCGGGCTGGATCGCCACTTCACTTGAGCTTATGAATTCCACGCGCGACGTACAGACTGTCGCGCATTACCACGACACATATGAAAACTTTTTAAAATTCAAAGACGATCCCTGCCGCAGCCCTCTGCTTGCGGACGGCGTTATTATGAACGAAAATAAAGCGGAGATCAAAGATTCCGTAACTTCCTGCGACTGGCAGTCCCCCGATCTTTTTTGGCCTGAGATGGAAGCGGAGATGTTCACTGCGGCGACAGGCATACCGATGACAAACGCAAAACTGAACGAAGCTGCCGAGCGCTCGCGGCTTTTGTTTCGCGCGATACTTATACGCGACTTCGGCCGTACGCGGGACATGGAGGTCGCGGCGATTTTTCCTGCGATGCGATTTCCGGATTCGAGCGGCGAGACCGTCAGCCTTGACGAGTGGAACGATTTGGTTGATATTTATTACGAAAAACGCGGTTACGACCTTAAGACAGGTTGGCCCAAGCGTGAGACATATGAAAAACACGGGCTTGCGGACGTCGCAGACGAACTTGAAAAATCAGGCAAACCAGCATAATAAGTAAAGGAGGCGGTAAAATGGGAAGAATGGAAGGCAAGATCGCTGTAGTTACCGGCGCGGGATCCGGTATAGGGCGCGCCGCGGCAGTTATGTTCGCGAAAGAAGGCGCTAAAGTCGTCTGCGCGAACCGTACGGTTTCCGACGGCGAAACGACTCTTCAGATGATCCGCGACGAAGGAGGGGACGGCGTCTATATCCCCACTGACATTATGAAAAAGGCCGATATCAAACGATTGCTTGACGAGACGCTGATTACATACGGCAAGGTGACGACGCTGTTCAACTGCGCCGGTATCCTCGTACACGGTCCCTTCCTTGAACATACGGAGGAGGATATCGCAAAGGTATACGAGACGAATTTTCTCGGATACTTCCGTATGATGCAGACATTTCTGCCGGAGTTGGTCCGGCACGGGCATTCGTCGATAACAAACGTCGCTTCCATATCCGTTATGAAACCGGAAACAAACGCCTATATTTACGGCGCGATGAAAGCCGCCGTCAACAAAATGACACGCGACCTGACGCGTGAGTATACGCCTCTGGGCGTTCGCTTGAACGTTATCTGCCCCGGACCTGTGCAAACTAACCTCACTCCGAAACATGTCCGGGAAAGCAAAGAGATCCAACAGGAAATCATACGCGCCGTATGCCCGGTCGGACGGCTGGGCGTACCTGACGATATCGCGTACGCGGCCGTATGGCTCGCGTCCGACGAGGCCGACTGGGTCACAGGCAGCACCATCGTCATCGACGGCGGCGCGTGTAATATGGGATAGGAGGAAATCAATATGTCACTTAAGTATCCGCGGCTGTTTGAGCCGCTCGCCATCGGCTCCGCCGTGTTCCGCAACCGCATTTTCGCTTCTCCCCAAGGGTTTTATAACGTCGGGAAAGACAATCTGCCCGGACGCGACGAGGCCGCGTATTTTGAGCGAAAAGCTCTCGGCGGTTTCGCCTCCGTCTGCGTCGGCGACTGCATAGTCGACAGCGCGACAGGGACGCACTACCCTTTTCTGATACGTATGGATGATCCTTCGACGCTTCCGGCACTGTCCTGCGTCGCCGACGCGATCTCGCGACACGGAGCTGTCGCCGCGGCGGAGTTGTCGCATGCCGGAATGTATGCTCAGTTTGTTAAGGCTCCGGACTCT
This sequence comes from Oscillospiraceae bacterium, assembly GCA_009782435.1. GTDB lineage: Bacteria > Bacillota > Clostridia > Oscillospirales > Oscillospiraceae > WRJA01. The sequence continues at coordinate 2,688 of WRJA01000002.1, read as the reverse complement.
GAGAAATTCGGACCGGATAATACAGGCGCCGGCGCCGCAGAAGCTAAAGCTTCCCGCGGAGGAATTCTTTACGGCCCCGTCGCAATGGCGGACGGCAAGTACGGAGAAGTCGAGGAGATGCCGGAAGCTCTCATACTGCATATAACGGAAAAATACGGAAAAGCAGCCGCCTGGGCGAAACGCTGCGGTTTCGGCATGGTGACCGTTCACGGCGGGCACGGTTGGCTTTTGGCGCAGTTTATGTCGCCTATGATAAACACAAGGAAAGACCGCTGGGGCGGGTCTCTTGAAAACCGCATGCGCTTCCCTCTCGCGGTCATTGAAAGTATAAGAAAAGCCGTCGGGCCGAAATTTCCCGTTGAGATACGCATTTCCGGGTCTGAATGCGATGAAGAGGGCTACGATATCTCCGAGGGTATAAAATTTGCGAAGGCCTTGGATCAAAAAGTCGATATCCTGCATGTTTCGGCCGGCAACCACGAATTCAATAAAACTTTTGTTATAACGCATCCGAGCGTGTTTTTGCCGGACGGCGTGAACGTGCGCTTCGCTGAGGAAATAAAAAAACACGTCAAGACGCCCGTGGCAACCGTCGGCGCATTGACCGATCCCGCCATGATGGAAGAAATAATCGCCTCCGGTAAAGCGGATATCGTTGCGCTCGGCCGTCAGTCGCTTGCCGACCCCGATCTGCCGAGGAAGGCCCGCGAAGGCAGGGACGACGATATTGACAGATGCCTGCGCTGCACCGTGTGCTTCGGCGGAGCGGGAGAACGCCGTCGTCTGCGCTGTTCGATTAACCCCGAAATCGGACGAGAGGAAGACGAAAAAATGACGCGCCTTCCTGCCGTTTCAAAGCGCGTACTCGTTGCCGGAGGCGGAGTGGGCGGCATGCAGGCGGCTCTGACGTCAGCGCGTCGCGGCCATGAGGTCATACTGTGCGAAAAATCCGGCAAACTCGGCGGAGTTCTTCTGTGCGAGTCTGAGGTACCGTTCAAAAAACGCGTCGACGAGTATCTGGCGCGTCAAGCGCGCCGCGCTGCGGCTGCAGGCGTCGAAATTCGGCTGAATACGCCTTTAACCCCTGAATTGGCGCGAAAAATCAAGCCTGACGTCATAATCGCGGCATTGGGCGCGAGGCCGTTTGTGCCGCCCATACCGGGCATAAACGGTAAAAACGTCTTCGGGGCGGAAGAGCTTTACAAAGAACCCGGGCGCGCGGGCAAGCGGCTCGTTATTATCGGCGGCGGACTCGTCGGTTTGGAACTCGGTGTATTTTTGGCCGGGCGCGGCTGCAGCGATATAACCGTTGTCGAGGTGGCCCCGGAACTCACTTTGGACCCCTTCGGCATGCATACCATGGCGCTGACAATGAAAATCGAGGAACTCGGCATCAAGATCCACACGGAAACGCGAGTTTCCGAAATAAAAGAAGACGCTGTTTTCTGCGAGAATAAAGACGGCGCTTTCAGTCTGCCGGCCGATACGGTCGTCTGCGCGGCCGGGCAGACGCCCAACCGGGAGGAGGCTTTCGCCCTGCACGATTGCGCGCCGGAATTCTATCAGCTCGGCGACTGCGTCACGCCCGCGAACATTTACGCCGCGACTCATACGGCGCACGCGATAGCGAAAGATATAGGATGTATTTCGCTGTAAGTCGAAAAAGACAATAATAAGTCAACAGTGAGGTGTGCCATGGAAAAAATGCTGCGCGGTCAAGTGGCGCTCATAACCGGAGCGACGATGGGAATTGGAAAAGAAACCGCTCGCCTGTTTGCGAGCGAGGGTGCGGCGGTCATCATCGGCGGGCGCAACAGTCAAAACGGCGAAAAGCTCGCGGCTGAAATCACGGCGTCCGGCGGCGTCGCCCGCTGTTACGGCCCGCTCGATGTGACGAGCGAGAGTTCCGTTAACTCCGCTGTGGAAAAAACCGTTTCGGAATTCGGCAAAATTGACATTCTCGCGGCCTTCGCCGGCAAGACTTTCGACGGCGAGGGCCTCGACCCGAAGACCGCTTACGACAAAACGATCGAGTCCAATCAAACCGGCACCTATAACACAGTCTTCGCCGTCGTCCCGCATATGAAAGAACGAAAATCGGGAAAGATTATAATTTGCTCGTCAAACGGCGCGTTCAACCCGACTACGCCCGCATATGTCTACCACATGGCGAAAGGCGCATGCGAGTCGCTGACCGTGAACCTCGCCATGGAACTGGCGCCTTTGGGCATACGTGTGAATTGCATCAAACCGGGACCCATACGCACGTCGTTCTGGGACGAACTCGCCTCCGGGGATGAACTGGAAGGACTCTTAAGCGGCATCGCACGCACGGAGGTGCCGATGGGCAGAGTAGGTACAGCGGAAGACATAGCGGGGCCCGCTCTGTTCTTCGCGTCCGAATTGTCGGCTTATGTGACCGGCCTTTGCATGTACGTGGGCGGCGGCGCAGGATATGTATACGCGCACTCTCAGTCATTTATTCTCGGGAAGACGCCCACGGGCATGAACTGAAAAACCCCCTTCGGGGCAGACAGAATTAAATCCCGCCGGCGATTGATCAAACTGTTCGGTTTTACCGGCGTTTGACCTTATTTCGGTCAAACGCCGGTAAATAGGCTCTACCGAAAAAGTACCCTTTTTGCGATCAAGACACCGCAAGAGCGTTTTCCGGCCAAAAATATCGAG
>WRJA01000001.1 GCA_009782435.1 Oscillospiraceae bacterium | reverse complement strand
GGTGGTTTGGGCGCGGACAGCGCGAACGCCGCGCCGCAAACGCACCTTATTCAGAAAGAAACTATGGGCATCACCCCTGTCCGCAAACGCTTGAATGTGCCGCAGACAAGCCGGTTGCATATGTTGTAGTGGTACTTCGTATTTGAAATACCCTTTACAGCATACATCCTTGGAATTATTTCCAATAACTGTTGATTTGCGGCAGACAGTAAAAGGTCAAGCTGAACATTATCCTCGGCACGCGCCGGAAAGGAGGCAAATCACCTGTTTTCGCCGGTTTTGCACAGCCCTCCGTGATAGCAGACGACTAAGGAAGGCTTAAAAGCCATCATCTTTTCGAACGAAGCGTCTGCCTCTGCCATATCCTGCGTGTATTGCGGATTTGCGCCCGAGAGTTTGCCGTCCGCCGCATTTGCGGCGTCACCGGCGACCAATATTTTGCTTTTTTCCAAAAGCAGCGCTATGTGCCCCGGCATATGGCCGGGCGTGTGTATCACTTTGATGCCGCCGCAAATGTCGAGCCGTTCGCCGTCTTTCAGCGGACGGTCGACACGGACGTAAAAATTCGAAACGCCGGCTTTCATCTTTTCAAAAAATGCGCGTTCCTCGTCGCTTAATTCATTCAGGCGCTTTTCCGTCTCCGTAATCCGCACAGGCGTTTTATCGCCTTGGATATACGGGATTTCGTATTCGTGCGCCAATATTTTTACGCCCGATCCGGCCAAAACCGCGGCGCTTCCGATGTGATCCGTGTCCTGATGCGTAATGATCACTTTGGTGATTTTTTCAAAAGCGAACCCGGCTTGCTCTATTGTTTCTTTCAGCAATTCCGTCTGCCCGGGCAGGGCGGTGTCGATCAAAACAAGCTCGTTTTCATCCCAAGTCAAAACGGGGTAAATATATTGAACAACGCCTCCCTGTTCGGTTTTGATTTCCAAGAGCTCCGCATTGTCCGCGATCCTCATAAAGAATCTCCTCTCTATCGATCGGTATTATACGCCGCCGGGCGTGAACGCCCGGCGGTTGTTTACTGTGCCGGGTACAGGGGTTACAGCTCGACGGCGATGTTGAAACCGTCGTGGTTTGCTTTTGTGAGATTTGCCGGTTTTATGCAGTCGCCGGCGTAATACACGTCGGTGATAAGGTCCTTGAATTTTTCGATCTCGTCGTTTCTCGGCGAAAAACCGAGAGACATTATGACCGTATCGGCTTTAATAAGCTGTTTTTTCCAGTTTTTATCCGTAACAACGACCCCTTCGTCCGTGACCTCTTCCATCATGACTTCGCCCTTCAGCGTGGCGCCCAATTCGTCAAGCAGATAGGCGAGCCCTCTGGGGTATGTCGGAGTGATCTTGCTGAAAGGCAGCATGTCGATCATGGTGACTTTTTTTCCGTCCTTTGTGAGCTGCAGAGCGGTTTCGCCTCCCGAAGCCCCGCCTCCCACGACGCACACGGTGTCGCCGATCTCAGCCCTGCCCTCGTCAACGTCTCCGACCCAATAAACGTGAGGTTTATCGTGCCCCGGGACACGGGGCAGTATCGGGGACGCGCCCACGGCGATTATCAAAGCGTCAGGTTTTTCGGCCATGACGTTTTCGGGGCCGGCGGGAGTGTTGAGCCTGATGTCAAGACCGGGCGTCGCCGATACTTTTTTGACCATCCACTCAAAATATCTCTTGAGATCGGCCTTGATATTCAGCCCCGTGGCGTATCTCAGCGAACCGCCGAGCCGGTCGCTCCTCTCGAAAAGAACCACGTCATGTCCGCGCTGCGCCCCGATGAGACCGGCCTGCATACCGGCGGGGCCGCCTCCGATTATGACGACCTTTTTCTTTGTTTCGGCGGCGGGGAGCTTAACGTAGTCAAGTTCGCGCCCGACCGTCGGGTCAACGGTGCAGCGTATGGGATAGAAGTCTTTGTTCCTGTTGTTGCAGTACTGGCAGCGTATACAGGGGCGCACTTCCTCCGGCGCTCCGCGTCTTATCTTGTTAATCGTCTGTCTGTCCGCGATAAGCGCCCGGGCCATGGCGACGACATCCGCTTTACCTTCGGCGATTATCCTCTCCGCGTCGTCCATCGTTGATATCGAACCGACGGTCGTTATGGGGATATTCAGCTCTTTTTTGAATATCTCGGCATAATGCACCAAATAGTTATGCGGCCAATACTGGGGCTGTATCGTCTCGCACATGGAGCGCCAGCTGTTGTGAGAGCCGACGGAAACATGCAGCAGGTCGATTTTGTTCTCTATCATCCGGCAGAATTTGAGCGTGTCTTCAACAGTCAGCCCGTCGTCTGTCAGTTCCTCCGCGCTGATGCGGTATTCGATGTTCAGGCCCGGGCACCGGGCGCGGACGGCGTCCAGCACTTCGATGGCGTATTTTGCTCTGTTTTCCAAAACGCCGCCGTATCTGTCGACCCTCTTATTTGTCATGGGCGACAGGAACTGAGAAATAAGATGGCCGTGCCCGCCGTGTATCATGACCATTTCCAACCCGGCTTTTTGGCAGTTGTAAGCCGCGTTCGACCATTCTTCTATGGTCTTGTAAATCATGTCCTGATCCATTTCCGTAATACGGGTAAGATGCCGGCCCTGAGTTTTTGCCGCGAGTTCCTCGGTTATGGCGTGTATCGGAGTCGGGGCTATGGTATCGATCTCAAGCAGCGAGTGCCGGCCGGTATGGTTGAGTTCGATAGACAGTTTGGCGCCGTATCTGTGGACTTCTTCGCAAATATTTGAAAGCCCGTTGTATAAAAAAGGGCTGCCGGAGTTGAGGTCGAACAGGTGGCCGTGGGCTTCTTCGTAGTTGATGTCGGATTCGCCGATCGTAACTATGCCGGGGCCTCCTTTTGCCACTTCCTTGTAGTAGGCGATCATTTCTCTTGTCACCAATCCGTCGGCTGACGCCAAGGAATGACAGCTCGGTGAGAATTCTATGCGGTTTTTGATCGTTATGTTGCCGACTTTGAGAGGAGACAGTACATGATCGTAATTTCCCATATCGGTTACCTTGCCTTTCATTATTTATTTTCTCTGTATATAATAGAATTATTCCGATATCTTTTCAAGTACCGGTTTGCTGTGTTATAATAATTTTAATTTTCTGAAATAATTGCAGACAGGAGGGATAAAATGTCGGGGAAATATACGGGAATAACTGTGGAAAAGAAAAAAAACATAGGTTATGTGTTTTTTGACGACCCGGAGAACAACAACAGGACGGGTTACGCGGAGACCGTTTCATTGACGCAGGCTTTAAAAGACTGCGATGCGGACAAGGAGATAAAAGCAGTCATTTTGTCGGGGAAAGGGAATGCGTTTTGTACAGGGGGCAAAGTGGACGGTTTTCCGGACGGTCCTCTTTTGACCCAAAAAAGGTTCGCTCAAGCGGGAGTCGACGTTTTGAGAGCTTTTTTTGACTTGTCAAAACCCATAATCGCCGCCGTGAACGCGCAGGCTTTAGCCGGCGGGCTGATGTTTATTGAAGTCTGCGACCTCGCGGTGGCGGGAAGAAGCGTCATGTTCGGACTGCCTGAAATAAAAAGAGGGTATTTCCCGATGCTCGCGATGGCGGTACTTCAAAAATCGCTTCCGAAAAAGAGGCTGTTTGAGCTTGCTTTCACCAACAAACAGGTCAACGCGGAAACCATGTTAGAGTGGAATCTTATAAATGAGATCACGGACGACGACAAGGTGTTAAAACGGGCGGAGGAAATAGCCGAAACGATAGCTTCGTTCAGCTCGGTGCCGATTTCGCTCGGACGCGACGCTTACTATAAAATGATCGACTTGAACCTGAGCTCTTCGATCGAATACAGCGGATGCGCTCTTTTAAACATACTTTGGACAGACGACGTAAGGGAGACGGCGCACGCTCAAGAGGAGGGCAGAGAACCGATCTACAAAGGACAATAGGCGCCGGCAAAATCTCACGACCGGACAAAAATATTTTATCGGAGGAAAAATATGTACGAATATGATTTTAAAGGCAAAGTCGCGCTGGTCACCGGCGCCGGAAGCAAACAGAGCATGGGACGGGCGATAGCAATGGACCTTGCCCGCTTGGGCGCTGATGTCGTCGTTTCGGATAAGTATATGATACCGCCCACCGTAAGAGAAGCGAACAAGGATTGGGGCGGTCTGGCGGAGATTGTGAAAGACATTGAAAAGCTCGGTTCAAAGGCGCTGGCCGTCGAATGTGAATTGGGAGAGCCTTCAGCCTGTGAAGCGATGACGGAAAAAACCGTGAAGACTTTCGGCAGGCTTGACTTTTTCGTCAATTCCGCGGGTTACAGGGGACCTTCCGGACTGTTGTTTGAGGATATGGACCTTGAAGTTTGGAAGAGTGTTTTGGACGCCAATTTGAACGGCGCTTTCTATCTCTCAAAATATGCCGTGAAAGCAATGAAAAAAGACGATCCCAAGGGAAAGAAAATTGTCTTTATCGCCTCGCAGGCAGGCGTTGAGGGGGTTCCCGGAATGGGCGCGTACAGCGTTGCGAAACACGGAGTGCTGGGCTTTATGAAAAGCTTGGCGAGAGAGCTTGCGCCTATAGGCATAAACGTCAATGCGATAAGCCCCTTGACCGTTGAAACCAATTTCCGGGATAAACAGGCGGCGCTCGAGGCGGAAAAGAAAGGCATGTCGCTTGATGAAATGATAAAAGCCGACAATATCTCGAGGGGGACCAACAGCAACAACCTGAACGTGCCTTTGGGACGAAACGGCACTGTCGAGGACGTAACGGCGCTGGTCGCGTTCCTTTTGTCGCCCGGTTCCGATTATCTTACCGCGCAGAACATAATGCTCAACGGAGGCAATCTCAGTCTCTGATATCGCGCGGGCAAAAACACACGGCGGGGATACAGGTCAAAAACCGTCCCGGCCGTGTGTTTTTTTTGTTTTTATTATATCATTGTTTTCGGACTTTTATGACCTTGAGACGGACAAATTCCTCGCGTTCTTTTTCGTCAAGGCTTTCGGTGATCCCGGAAATGCTCGCGTCCAATTTCGGGATTATTATGTTTTTCAGGGCGTTTGCCCGTTTTTGAGTTTTTCTGACGGCGTATGCCAATCTGTATATGGCGTTTTCCGTTTCGGCCAAGTCGCGAACGAGGTTTTTCGCTTTCCGGAACTTGATATACGCGTCGTCAAGAGCGGCGGTGGTGGACGCCACGCCGTAGGGGATGTTTTCGGGTATCTTTTCATCGGAGGCGATAAGCGGGATCTCCACTCCCATGACGCTGCGGTAGCGCAGGCTCAGGCTGTTGTCGGCGCTGACGGCTCTGGATATATCGTCGCATTCGCCTTGTGTGATATTGGCCGTTCGAAGCGCGGCGTAGGCTTCGGGAAACACCGTCGCGGCGCGCTTTCGGATGTCTTCAGCCTGATCTATCAGAGCCACCAGCTCACGGACAAGTATATTGCGCTTTCTGTCCATAAGTTCATGCCCGGTCACGGCGATCTCGCGCGAACGTTTAGCCGCGAGGAGATTGCCTTTTGTCGGCAGGACGGTCGCCATGAGCCGTCACCTCCTTATTGTCGCGCCTTTGCAGTATTTATCGAGCGTAGCGTCGGATATGCGGCTCAACTCGCCGCGCGGCAGAAGGGACAAGAGTTCCCAGCCTTTGTCCAAGGTTTGCTCAAGGCTGCGGTCCTCGCGCGCGGACTGCCTGATAAACTCTTTCTCAAGGCGGTTTCCGAACTCAATATAGAGGCGGTCGGTCTCGGATATTTCATCCTCGCCGATAACGGAGGCCAGGTTCCTTGCGTCCGTAACGGCGGAGTACGACGCGAAGAGCTGGTTTGCGAGTTCCGGGTGATCTTCGCGGGTAAAACCCTTTCCGACGCCGTCTTTCATAAGGCGGGACAGCGAAGGCAGGATGGCGACCGGGGGATATATGCCTTTTTGATCGAGATCGCGCGAGAGAACGATTTGCCCCTCGGTAATGTAGCCGGTCAAATCTGCAATGGGATGGCTGATATCGTCGTTCGGCATTGTCAGGATCGGCACTTGCGTTACGCTGCCGGGAAGTCCGTGTATCATACCCGCGCGCTCATACAGGGAAGCGAGATCGGAATACATATATCCGGGAAACCCTTTTCTTGAGGGTATCTCGCCTTTTGATGAGGAATACTCCCTTAACGCCTCGCAGTATGAGCTGATGTCAGTCATGATCACCAAAACGTGGTAGCCGTGTTTAAAAGCCAAATATTCGGCCGCCGTCAGCGCGCAGCGCGGAGCGAGTATGCGCTCGATTATCGGGTCCGACGCCATGTTGAGGAACATTACGACGCGGCTCAGAGCGCCGGATTCTTCAAAATCCTTCATAAAATATTCCGCGGTGTCGTTTTTTACTCCCATGGCGCAAAAAATTATGGCGAATTCCGAATTGTCGTTTTCAACGCGGGCTTGCCGGACAAGCTGCGCCGCGAGTTCGTTGTGGCTCATTCCCGCGCCGGAGAATATGGGAAGCTTTTGACCTCTGATGAGGGTTATGGTGGCGTCGATCGCGCTCATGCCGGTTATTATGCAGCTTCTCGGGTATTTCCGTGAAACCGGGTTTATTGCGGAGCCGTTTATGTCGCGCCGTTCCTCCGCGAAAAGCTCTCTGAGCCCGTCGATGGGGGTCCCGACGCCGCTGAATATCCTGCCGAGCATTTCTTTTGACAGGGCTACCGTTACGGGCTTTCCGGTAAAACGGGTGCTGACATTTTCGAGAGATATGCCGTCGGTGCCCTCGAAAACTTGGATGACGACCCTGTCACCGTCGGTTTGGATGATTCGACCGCAGCGGCGTTCGCCGCCGTCAAGCGTTATTTCCGCCATTTCATCATAAGCCGCTCCGGTCACGCCTTCGAGCATAATAAGAGGGCCTTTCATTTCCGACAACCCGGTGTATTCTATTCGCATTGTTTAAAACGGTCCTTTCTGTCGCTTCGCGGTTAATTCACGGACATGACTTTCGATACGGCGTCATTGATAAGTGTTAAAAAGCGTTCTTTGTCCTCACCGGCGCCGAATTCGAATTTCATGCGTGACAATGCCGAAAAAATCCCTGTCTCCGTCAGCCTGCCGAGGGGGATATTATGCAGAGTAAGCGTTTTGGCTTCGTCATACAGATGCAGGATTATTTCAAGCATGGAAGCTTGAACGGCGGGCGGCGTATATGAATCGGCGCTGTGAAACGCGTTCTGCTGCAAAAAACCCTCCCGGATGACCTTTGTAATCTCGATCACGAGTTTCTGATCGTCCGGCAGCACGTCCGCCCCTATGAGTTTTACTATTTCCATCAAAGAGGTTTCTTCTTTCAGAAGCTCCGTGACGCGCATGCGCATTTCATTGAAATCCGGACCGAAGTTTTCGTCATACCACTGTGCGAGATCGTTATGATATTCCGAGTATGATTCGGTCCAGTTCAAGGCGGGGAAGTGTCTTGAATAAGCCAGTGCGCGGTCAAGAGCCCAGAAACATCTGATAAAGCGTTTGGTGTTCTGCGTGACGGGTTCGGAAAAGTCTCCGCCCTGCGGCGACACAGCGCCTACTATGGTGACCGACCCTTCCGTGCCGGAGGTCGTTTCGGCATAACCCGCTCTCTCATAGAATCCGGCAAGCCGAGAGGGTAGATATGCGGGGAAACTCTCTTCCGCCGGCATTTCCTCAAGTCTGCCGGATATCTCGCGCAGAGCTTCCGCCCACCGCGAGGTGGAGTCCGCCATGAGAGCGACGTGGTAACCCATATCGCGATAATACTCAGCCATCGTGATCCCGGTGTAGATCGAAGCCTCTCTCGCCGCGACCGGCATATTGGAGGTGTTCGCAATGAGTATGGTCCGCTCCATAAGCGGTCTTCCGTTGCGGGGGTCCGTGAGTTCGGAAAACTCTTCGAGTACCTGTGTCATTTCATTGCCGCGTTCGCCGCAGCCCAAATAGACGATGACGTCGGCGTCGGACCATTTGGCGAGTTGATGCTGCACCATGGTCTTTCCCGCGCCGAAAGGTCCCGGTATAGCGGCGCATCCGCCTTTGCCCAAGGGGAACAGGGTGTCTATTATCCTTTGCCCCGTAATGAGCGGTCGTGATACGGGCAGGCGTTTTTTTACGGGCCGGTTTTTCCTTATGGGCCATATTTGCGAGAGCGTCAAAGGCGTTTTGTGCCCTTTTGAGTCCTCGATAACGGCTAAAACTTCCGTAACGGTCCGGCTGCCCGAGGAGGCGACGTCCCGCGCCGTCCCTTTAACGCCGGGCGGCACGGTACATCTGTGCTCAATCGCGGGCGTCTCGGCGCAGCGGGCAAATACCATGCCTCCGCGAAGCTCGTCGCCCGAAACTATATCCATCGTGACGTCCCATTTTTTCTCTGTATCGACAGCCGGAAAGCTAATTCCTTTTGTAATGAAAAACCCCGTTTCGTCCGCGATTCTTTTGAGAGGTCTTGCAATCCCGTCATAAATGCCGCCGAGCATGCCGGGGCCGAGCATAACGGTCATAGGCATGCCCGTGTGATATACGGGCTGCCCGTTTACGAGCCCGGAGCTGTCTTCATAGACCTGCACGATCGTCGTGTCGTCCGCAGCGCTGACGACTTCGCCGGGAAGGCGCATGTTCCCGACGTATACCAAGCTCATCATCGGGAGGGAGCGGCCGCCCTTAACGGTTATGACGGGGCCGTTTATGCCGTGTATGTAGTATTGTGTGTCCATTTGGCGTAACCTCTTTTATGCTGCGGGAGTTGTCATTCGGGTATCATGCCCGACAATTCCGAGAAATGCCCTATGATATCGGACATGGCGGAGTCAAAACTCATGTCGATCCTGAGTTTGAGCTGCGGAGCCGAAAGCCACATGCCTCCCAAGCTGAAAGTTCCCTTGTTAAAACTCATGCTTATTCCGGGGACTTTATCGATCAGGTAGCCCGAAAGATGCATGTCCTCGGGACGCAGATATATTTCAGCCGGCGTATTGTCCGGGAGCCGCTTCGCGGCGCCGGTCAGTATGCGGACAAGATAGTCCGGATATTTATCGGTTTTTATGAATTCGTCGATATATTCCGTTACCGTCTTATATGTCTCGCCCGCGCAGTCCTCACGAAATTCGAGCAGTTTGTGATGGCGGTCGTTTTTTTCGGAGCGTATCCTGCGCCTTTCGCGCGCCGTTATTTCAGCCCTCTTGGCGACCTCGTATTTTTGTACCTCAAGGTCAATGGCGTCTTCGGCTTGTTTTGTCGCGGTCTCGACAGCTTTCTCAAACTGCTCGGTGATTCTTTTTGAGTCGGCCATGGCTTCGTTTAAGACGGTTTTATTGAAAATATCAAGTTTTTCCCTGTCGGTCACGGTATATCAGCTCCGGATCATATTTTAATGCCGATGGCGTTTCGTATGGCGTCAGTCACAGACTCGGCGCCGTCGCCCGTGTCAGTGCCGGTCGGTATCGTTACAACGAGCGGGCGGTGTGCGGAGAGTTTGATCGATTTGATCCGCGAAGGAGCCATGCGGGCGCATTTTTCGGTAATGAGCATTACGGCGATACTGTCATCCGCGACGACTCTTTCGATGCATTCTTCAACTTCATTTCGGCTTTGCGCTTTTTTGCCTTCAATACCGGCAAGCCGCATGCCCGTTAAAGCGTCGTCGTCGTCGCTGATCAAATAATAACGCATAGATTCAGCCCATCAGTATCATAAAGGCTATAAGAAGCCCGTACAGAGCCACGCCCTCGGCCATGCCGACGAATATCAGGGCCTTCCCGAGGATTCCGTCGTTCTCGGAGAGGGCGCCCAAGGCGGCTGAGGCGGAAGAGGCGACGGCTACCCCCCCGCCGATGCCGGACAGCCCGACGGCAAGCGCGGCGGCAATATAAGTCAGCCCGTTTTGCAGCCCGTCAGCGAGGGCGGCGGAGCTTGCCGGGCCTGAGGAGACGGAGGGGCCTGCGGCCAAGGCGGATCTGGCGAACAGATACACCGACGCGAACGCGATCACACCGAAAAACGAAAAGAGGTTTATCAAAAGAGGCGCTTTTCCTCTTTTCCCGCCTTTTGCCCGTCGGTAAATAAAATACAAAGGAAGGGCGACCGCAAAGAGCAAAAGGAAAGCTGCGAAAAGAATATTCATGACTCGGACCTCCGGTATTTAAAATAAGGAAAAGCTCATATTTCCCGCCGTGAAGGGCGCGGCCGGTTTAGTTTTTCGGGATCATTTCATAGTCTATTATGTTGGGAGAAAAACTCTCTCCGCCGCTGCCGTAAAAACGTCCGAACAATTCATAGAATTCAAGACGCATTACCTGTATGCAAACCAATACGGCTTCGATACCCATAACAATGGCGTTGCCGATGATCAAACCGATAATGTTTGAGCCGTTGCCGCTGAGCATAAAAACGACGCTCATCATGCCGGCGTGGCTTATCGCAAAAGCGCCGATACGCAAAAACGATACGGTGTTGGAGATATAAGCGAGAGCCGTTTCAAACAGCTCGAAAAATCCTTCGACAAGAAAAGAACCGATCTTAACGGAGAAAGGGCGCTTTTTCTTTTCCGCGAGCTTTTCGAGAGGATCGGCAAAGAGGATGATCAGTGTCGGCAGTATTATGACAAGGCATATGTACGGTAAAGTGAAGACATTTGTTTTCAGCGCAAACGAAAAAGCCGCGCCGGCAAAAACTCCGCCGTATAAAACAAAGCCCGCGAGACCGTTGGAGGAAAACAGCAGCTTTTTTATATCGTTTTGAATAATGCCGTTTATCATATTCATGATCATGCAGATCAAAATCAGAATAAAACCGGCGGCTGCCGAAGCGATAAGTATCAAAACGGCGTTTCCGTTTTCCAAAACTTTAAATCCGGGCAGTATATGCTCGAAACCGAAAACGCTGCCGTATACAAAACCGAAAACCGCGGAAGAAATGCCGACGCAAACGATGATTTTTCCGAGCCACATTCGTTTTTTTGTCCACAATAAAAACCCGGCAAGGCTTAAAATAATGCCTTGCCCGACGTCTCCGAACATTACGCCGAATATGACTATATAGGTTATCGCCATGAAAAGGGTGGGGTCGATCTCATAATACGAAGGCATCCCGTACATTTTCAGGAAAGGTGTAAATGTGTTTGATATCAAGCCTTTATCTGATTTTACCGGGGGATTGAAATGGGCTTTTTTTTTAGGTTTGGTAAGTACGCAGCCGAATTCGGGAATCTTTGAGCATTCATCCGCATAGTCTTTCGCGCTGCGGTCGGGAACCCAGCCGACGATAAAAAACTTTTCGTTTCTGTGTCCAGCGTATGAACGCAGTTCAAACGATTCGTTTAAAAACCTCAAATGCGAATAACGCGCGAACAGTTCGTCGGAATCAGTGTTTTTTATTTTTCGGATAGTCAGTTCTATTTCTTTGCATTTTTCCCGGGCCTCGTTTGTTTCGGTTTCGATCTGCATGAGCATTTCATCCGGAGTGACGGTCGGGTCGATCCTTTCCGAAAGGTGGATACGCTCAAAGCCGCTTGTGCCGAAGATCGCGTCGACTTGGTCCACATTTCCCGGCAATGCGAAATATATCCCGTATACCCAAGACTCATCTTCGCCGGTGCGTATCAAGTACGCGTCGCTTCTTGTGTCGGCGCTTTCGTACAGATCTTCGTAGTTAACTGCAAGTACCCTGCCGAAACGGAATTCCACATAGGTCATGTCAACGAGGTCGGCCAAGCGTTCGTCTATACCGTGCAGCTGATTGAGCTGCGCGCGGGTGATTTCGTTTTCTTTGATGCGGTCGTTCAGCATGTCCAACTCTTCGTGAAGACCGCAAATTATGTCGTACAGGTCGTCAAAATACTCAGTTGTGCTTCTGGCGGTGAAGTCCCGCGCGGTAAAATCGCGGTATTCGGGAGCGGTCTTAAATATTTCCATCGAGTCATAAGCTTTCTTCAAGGGCACCGAGTACGGATTGGGCGTTTTAAAAGGGAAGAGTTTTTTTATCGCCCGCATGGCTTCGGCGGCGTTGACAAGATGAAATTCGCGATTTTGCACAAATCTCTGCAGAGCGGTGTCGACCAATACGACAGGGCCCGAAAGAGTGACCATTGTAAGTTTTTCTTTAGCCATGCTGCGTCGCCTCGTTTTTTGTTATTGCACCGGGGGTCATATGTTGGGTCTCAACCCGTAGCCGAGGGCTGTTATAGCCCTGATAAGCCGCTCTCCGTCGGCCTCTTTTAAACCGATATAAGCCGCGACCGCGGCGAAATTCGGTTCAGAAGATCGAAGCAGTTTTTTGTTGAGAGCGTTGATCGCGCCGTCAAACAAACGATCAAGATCGGCGGGATGATAATCGTCAAAAACGGATCTCCACCGGGTGGTTTTTAATATGTCAACGGCTTCTTGTTCGGACGCCGCCGCCGATATTTCCGCTATGAGCTTTTTACTGAGGAAACGGCCGAGCGGGATAAGTATTTCGTCCGCGGCGGTGATCGATTTCGGGAAATATCTCAATATCCGAATGAGTATGAGGATGTTGACCATGTCGGCCTCGATGCGGACTCTTTCCGTCAGCAGATGCTTCGCCGTACCTTTGTATTTTCTTGTGAGATATTTGTAATGAGCCGAACGGTATGCGTTTTCGAGAAGGGCGGAAACAGCGGCGTAATCCGGAAGATCGGATCCCGCGGTGACCGGCGCCGCGCTTAAAATATCGTGATACATGCTTCCGGAAACGGCGTTTATCAATTCGGAGCGGTTTTTGGCGTTCTCGAGAGCCGGGAAGTTTATACGGCTTTTTCGGAGCGTCATGTCAGGCGGACGCCTCAAACCGGCGTCGCTGCCCGATATGAGCCTGCGCAGGGAACCGAGTATGTGCTTATACTCGTCCTCTTTCACGCAAAAATCAACATAGCGCCTGTCGGCCTCCGAAGCGTATTTGTAAAGTGTTTCACGGTCTGTTCGTATGCATACTCTGATGGCTGATATCAGCTGTTTTGTGTTGTCGCAGCCTTCGGGGAGCATATCTCCCGCATGCTTCCATCCCAAAGAGTTTTTAAGCACGGCTGTGACGTCCGCTGCACTTTCGGAGTTTTTTATCCGGTCCCATTCCTCGCCGGACAGCCTTTTGCCGTACATGGCCTTGACCTTTGTCGCGACGCAGCCGTAACCGGTGACCGGCCTAAACATTTTCCTCTCCGGGGTCCTGCGCGGTTATCATGTCAAACATCTTTTTCGCCGTTTTTTCTTTGTTTGCTTCAAAGTAGTCTTTGTATTTTTTCAGGTTGACATTGAATTGATCGTCGATTTGCCTGATTTCCTCGTCCGCAGCCCCGGTTTCGCTCCTGTCGAACTCCTCCGTTCGCCTGTAAGCTTCTTCAAAGCGCTCGTGTCTGATGGCGGCCGTTTTTTCATTCATATATTCCTTGAAATAATTTCTGTTTTTAACGGCGCTCTCATAGAGCTGTCTCGCGTTATGTTCGGTCGTTACGATCTCGTGCAGGATCTCGATCGGCGTCATAATAATGATCGGTCCTTTCGCTTTTTATGCTGCCGGGGCAAAAATATTATAAGTCCGCTCCCGGGAAAAAACAAGTGTTTAAATTGTTTCTTAACGTGTATAATGATTTGAAAAAGGGATCGGAGACGTTTTATGAAATTATTAAAAAGGATTCAATACAATTCGCCCGTGGTTTTGACTTTCGCGCTTATTTCTTTCGCAGCGCTTGTTTCGGGAGAGATGACCGGCGGAGCGTCGACGATAAAACTGTTTTGCGTTTACCGGTCGTCTTTGGCCGACCCTTTGACATATCCGCGCTTTTTCCTGCACGCGCTGGGACATTCGGGCTATGAGCACTATATGGCAAACATGCTGCTTATGCTTGTTATCGGGCCGCCCCTTGAGGAGAAATACGGAAGCAGATCTTTAGCGGCGGCTATCGTAATAACCGCCTTTGCATCCGGAGTCGTACAGTGGGTGTTTTTTCCGCACACGGGGCTTCTCGGCGCCTCGGGAATAGTTTTTATGATGATAACGATGTCTTCGCTTGCCGGCGCGCGCGGCGGGGCGATACCCTTGACTTTGATTTTTGTGTTTGTTTTCTATTTGGGAAAAGAAGTCGCGGACGCTCTGACAAAAGTCGACGATATTTCTCGGGTAACGCATATCTTGGGCGGAGTGTGCGGAGCCTGTTTAGGGTTTAGGTTCACGGCGATGAAGAAAACCGGCGTCAAACCGGCGTGACCGGCGCAGCTGTATTGCTCATAGCGGTTCTTTTCACCGGGTAAAAAAGCATTTCCCGGGGTCATCGGCCGCCGAGCAGCTTTACAAGTACCGCTTTTTGAGCGTGCAGTCTGTTTTCGGCTTCCTCGAATATCTCGTCGGCGTGCTGCTCGAATATTTCCGTTGTGATCTCTTCCTCGCGGTGGGCCGGCAGGCAATGCAGGACGACAGCGTCGTTTTTCGCGACGGACATGAGTTTAGACGTGACCTTGTATTCCGAAAAGTCATTTTTCCGGCGGATGATCTCCTCCTCCATGCCCATGGAGGCCCAAACGTCCGTGTATACCGCGTCGGCGTCTTTTGCGGCTTCAAAGATATCCTGAGTACAAAGAAAATCCCCTTTTGATTTTGCCCAATCCGTCACTATCGCGTCAGGCTCATATCCGTTCGGACAGCCTACCGCGACAGACATTCCGGTTTTTATCCCGCCGACGATCAGTGAATTTGCCATGTTATTGCCGTCGCCTATATAGCAGAGTTTTTTCCCTTTTGTCGTTCCCTTGTATTCGCGAATCGTCATTAGGTCTGCGAGGACCTGACAGGGATGCGCGTAATCTGTGAGACCGTTTATGACCGGGATAGAGCCGTATTCGGCCAGGGCTTCGACCTCTTCTTGAGCAAAGGTCCTGATCATGATGCCGTCGAGATATCTGGACAAGACGCGGGCAGTGTCCTGCACCGGCTCGCCTCGCCCTATCTGAAGGTCAGAGGCGCTCAAAAACAGTGAGCCGCCGCCCAACTGATACATTCCGGCCTCAAAAGAGACCCGTGTGCGAGTTGATGATTTTCGGAAGATCATACCTAACATTTTGCCTTCAAGGAGCCGGTGCGAGAGACCGTGCTTTCTTTCGTATTTGAGTTGGTCGGCAAGATTCAGGATGTCGTTGATTTCTTTTTCAGTCAAGTCGAAGAGTTTCAGCAAATGTTTCATCCGGCAAGCGCCTCCTTTAATACGTTAACGGCTTTCATCAGATCGTCAATGGGGATGTTCAGCGGCGGCAGCAGCCTTACTTTCTCTTTGGCGGACAAAACGAGAACTCCGTTTTCGATGCATTGCGCGATTATCTCTTTTGCCGGCCTTGCACATGATATGCCGAGCATGAGTCCCATGCCTGAGATTTCCGAAACTCCGGGCGCGTCGCTCAGGGCGTCGACTATCAGTTTTTGCCTTTTTGTTACCCCCGCCAAAAGCTCGTCCGTTAAGGCGGACAGGACGCTTATCGCTCCCGCGCAGGCTATGGGGTTGCCGCCGAAGGTCGAACCGTGGGTCCCGGGCGAAAAAACGTCCTTGACCTTTTCTCCCAAAAGGACGGCGCCGAGCGGCAATCCGCCGGCGAGCCCTTTCGCCGTTGTGACAATATCCGGCACAAAGCCGTAATGCATGTATGAGAACAGTTTTCCGGTCCGTCCGTTTCCGGTTTGGATTTCGTCCGCGATCACCAAAAGGTCGAATTCTTTCGCGATACTGACGATCTCGGCCACAAAACCGGGCGTCAGAACGTTGACGCCGCCCTCGCCTTGTATAAGTTCGATCATGACAGCCGCGCAGTCTCCCTTTTCCGCAAAACGCCGCACTGAACTGGCGTCTTCGGGGTCGGCGTGGACAAAACCGGGCGTGAGCGGGCCGAAACCGGTTTTCAGAGAATCCTGGCCGGTGGCGGACAGGGTGGTGATCGTTCTTCCGTGGAAACCGTTTTTGAGTGTGATCACCGTCCCGTGATTTTCGTCGTTGTGCTTTAAAAAGGAGAAGCGGCGGGCCGCTTTTATCGCGCATTCGTTGGCCTCCGCGCCTGAGTTAGCGAAAAACACTTTTTTATATCCGGTGCGCGCGCAAAGCATTTCCGCGAGTTTCGCGCACGGCGCGGAGTAATACAGGTTTGAGCAGTGCTGAAAGCGGAGTATCTGCCCGATGACCGCGTCCTGCCACTCTTTGAAGGCCATGCCGAGGCTGTTGACAGCGATGCCGCTTCCGAGGTCGATATATGTTTTTCCCGTTTCGTCGGTCAAATGACAGCCGCTGCCGCCGACGATCTCAACCGGGAAACGATCGTATGTGTGTGCCGTAAACTCGAAGGTCAGTTTTTTCGTATCCATAGAATATCAGTTCCTTTCATACAGTTCGTGTCACCGGGATCTGAGTTTGTTCAAATCTCGCTTCCCGTGAACATTGTGCCTATGCCCTCGTCCGTGAGGGTCTCTATTATTATTGAGTGCGGTATCCGGCCGTCGATGACGAATACTTTTTTCACTCCTCGTCGTATAGCCTCAGTGCAGCAATTGATCTTTGGGATCATGCCCCCCGTTATTATGCCGTCTCCGATAAGCCGCGGCGCGTCGCTGACGCAGATCTCGGGGATCAGCGAAGCCGGGTCGTTTTTGTCTCGAAGTATGCCGGCGGTGTCCGTCATGGAGATGAGGCTCTCGGCTTTAAGCGCGCCGGCGATAGCGGCGGCGGCGGCGTCAGCGTTTATATTGTAGACGTTGCCGGCTTTATCGTAACCTATGCTTGAGATGACCGGAATATATCCTTTTTCCGAAAGGTCCGTTATAAGCTCGGTGTTGATCTCGGTTATCTCTCCGACGAAACCGAGCCGGGGATCGAGTTCTTTTGCCCTGATGAGGTGGCCGTCCGCGCCGGAGAGACCGATGGCTTTTCCGCCCATGTTTTCGATGAGATTGACAAGAGTCTTGTTGATTTTTCCGGCGAGTACCATTTGTGCGATCTCCGCCGTCTCGGCGTCCGTGACGCGCAGCCCGTCGGTGAATTCGGGTTCTTTGCCTATTTTTTTCATGAATTCGGTAATTTCAGGGCCTCCGCCGTGCACGAGAACGACCTTTATCCCTATCAGGGACAAAAGTGCAATGTCGCCCATTACGGCTTTTTTCAGATCGTCCCGCACCATGGCGCTGCCGCCGTATTTGACCACTATCGTCTTATCGCGGTATCTTCTTATGTACGGCAGAGCGTGCGTTAAGACTTCCGCCCGCCGGCTGTTATCCGGAGTCATTGGTTTTTCCTCCTGTTTGCAGTCATTTTTTTCTTATGACCTGTAATCGCCGTTGATTCTTACGTAGTCGTACGTCAGGTCGCAGCCGTAAGCCCTTGCCGAACCCTTGCCCGAATTGAGGTCGATCTCTATGCGTATCTCATTATCGCTCAGGGTCTTTTTGGCGTCTTCCTCCGAGAAAGGCAGCCCGAAGCCCGATTTGCAGACCTCGACTGTCCCGGCTGCGGAAGCAAACGCAACATCGATCTTAAACGGGTCCGCGTCGGCACCGCTGTAACCCGCGGCGCAGAGCACTCTTCCCCAGTTGGCGTCGGCGCCGAATACGGCGGTTTTAACGAGAGGGGAAGAAACGACAGTTCTTGCGACAGCCCTTGCGTCTTTGTCGGTCAGAGCGCCCTTGACCGAACACTCTATAAGCTTTGTCGCGCCCTCGCCGTCTTTTGCTATCAGTTTGCAAAGCTCTGAGGTCACTTTACCGAGCGCCGCGCGGAAAACTTCAAAATCTTCGCCGTCTGCCGTTATTTCGGGATTTGAGGCCATACCGTTGGCTAAGACGACGACCATGTCGTTGGTTGAGGTGTCCCCGTCTACGCTGATCATGTTAAAACCGGTTTTCACGTCCTCGGACAGAGCGATATGAAGCATATTCGGCGATATTGCGGCGTCCGTTGTTATAAAAACAAGTAAAGTTGCCATGTCGGGATGTATCATGCCCGAGCCTTTGGCGATGCCGCCGAGTTTGCAGATCTTGCCGCCGCATTTGAAGCTGACGGCCAGTTCCTTCTTGATGATGTCGGTCGTCATTATCGCCGCCGCCGCGCCGTCGCCGTCGCGGCCGAGAGATTTTATCAGCTTCGGTATGCCGGATTTTATGACGTTTATGTCAAGCGGTTTGCCTATAACGCCGGTAGAGGCCACAACAACGTCGCCGGCGGATATGCCGAGCGCCGCCGCCACATCCTCGCACATGCCCTCAGCCACTTTGACGCCGTCCGCGTTGCATGTGTTTGCATTGCCGCTGTTGCAGATTATCGCTTTTGCATATCCGTCCGCGATATTTGCCTTTGTCACTATCAGAGGCGCGCCCTTAACGAAATTTAAAGTATAAACGGCCGCGCAGGAAGCTTTTTTTTCGCTCAAAATGAGAGCCAAGTCTTTTTTTTCGGGGTCTTTTTTTATACCGCAGTGTATCCCCGCGGCCTTAAAACCTTCCGCGGCGCATATACCGCCGCTTATTTCTTTTATATCCATTTTTTTATCCTTTCAGGCTGCCTTATTGTGCAGCTGTATCATAATAATGTGAGGCCTAAAGACGGCTTTTTGCCGAGCATGATGTTCATGCATTCAATAGCCGATCCGGACGCGCCCTTGCCGAGATTGTCGAATACGGCTATGAGCAATATACGCTCCTCGTCTCCCGCGACGGTTATAAGCATGCCGTCCGTTCCGGAAAGCCGGGTCGCGGACAGATATCCGCCGTCGTCGATGTTTTCCCGGTAGTTCACGATTTCACCGTCGTAGTGCTTTCGAAAGACTTCCTTAACATCTTTTACAGAAGCCCCTTCGGTGAGTTCTTCTCCGAACAAAGGCACGGTCACTTCCATGCCGCTGTACCGGTCAAAAATCACGGGACAGAAGACAGGACATGTTTCAAGACCGCAGACGGCCCTCATTTCGCTCAGGTGCTTGTGCCGCTGATCGAGGGCATACTGTCTCGGCGCGCCGTAAGATTCATCCCGCTCCGGGTCCTCATACCGGGCGATCATCGGTTTTCCGCCGCCGCTGTATCCGGTCAGGGAAAAGCAGCGGAGTTTTGCCCGCGACGATAGGAGACCATGCTTAACAAGCGGGTATATGAGCGCCGTGAAGCCGCAGGCGTGACAGCCGGGATTTGTGATTCGCAAAGATGAGGAACAGGCGGAAAAATGCTCCGGCGACAGTTCGGGGAACCCGTAGTCCCAGCCTTCGGCCGTCCGGTGCGCCGTCGATGCGTCGATGATGCGCACCCTCGGATTTTCGACCATGCGCACCGCTTCGCGCGCCGCGTCGTCCGGCAGGCACAGAAACGCGATGTCGCATGAATTGAGCTCCTCTCGCCGCCGTCCGGGATCGCGGCGCTCGTTCTCGCTCAGGACTCGAAGGACTATGTCCCTGCGGGATTTGAGGCGCTCTTTCAGCCTGAGGCCGGTAGTGCCCTCCGCTCCGTCTATGAATATTTTGTGCGCGTACAAGTCAGTCATAATAACACTCCGGATAATTATGCATAAGAATATGAATAATTATGTATCATTATCCGAATAATGTCAAGATAATCTTAATAAAAATGCAATATTATTCATATGATCCGAATAATTACCGGCCGATTCGCAATTATTATGCAAATCGACCGGAGTTGATACAACTGTTATTCAGAGCGCCGTGCCTTTTTTGGGAATAAAAAGGTTTGACATATCTGCGCCTTCCAATTCAAGCAGTTTAACTTTCGTTTGAAGGCCGCCGGAAAAGCCTGTCAAGCTGCCGTTTGAACCGACGACCCGATGACAGGGAATAATAACAGATATGGGGTTATGTCCGACAGCTCCGCCGACCGCCCGGCCGGACATTCTTTCTTTGCCCGTTTTCGCCGCGATTTTTTTTGCTATATCGCCGTATGTGGTGACTTTACCGTATGGTATCTCACAAAGGATTTTCCAGACCGCTTGACGAAACTCTCCGCCTATAGGAGCCAGCGGCAACTCGGCGATATCGGGTTTTTCGCCGGCGAAATATCTGTCCAGCCATTTTTTTGCTATGACGAATACAGGTAAATCATTGTTTTCCGTCATAGCTTCGGGTATGGTGTCTCCGTGATATTTTTGCCCCTCTGTCCACAGACCGACAAGGTTATCATCATGACACGCAAGAGTAATCATTCCTACGGGCGATGGATATGTTGTTGAATAATACATTTCTTCCTCCATGCAATTCGTTCCGTAAATTGGTTTTCACAAGCTTTTTCATTTCTTCTTCCCGGCGGGCGCAAAGGCTGAAATCCGCCGGAAAAACAGCCGATGCCCGATAAAACCGCGGCGATGTTATGCATTACATCCCCGCGGTTTCTGTTGTCCCGGCCGTCGGTCGGCTTATCACTGTTATGAACGTGCATGGGCGTCGATGTGTTTTTCCGGAAACTGCATCTTACGCCGAGGCTTTGCTCAGTTCCTCTTCCTCGAGCATACGGTAGGCGACTTTGCCGACAAGGGTCTTCGGAAGATCGTCCCTGAACTCTATATCGCTCGGCACGGCGTGTTTGGCCATGTTTTTTTCACAGTAGCGGAGCAGTTCTTCTCTGATGTCGTCGGAGGGGAGATATCCGGGCTTGAGAACGATGAAAGCCTTTACCTTCTGTATTTTATACGGGTCTTTGACTCCGATGACGCAGCTTATATGGACATATTTGTTCGCGTCGAGAATGTTTTCGAGCTGAGAAGGGTATACGTTGTAACCGCTCGTTATGATCAGCCGCTTTAAGCGCTGGCGGAAATAGACGAAACCGTCTTGATCCATTACTCCGAGATCGCCCGTGTGGAGCCAAGTGAGTCCGTCGGCGTGTTTTCTGAGGGTCTTCGCTGTTTCTTCGGGACGTCCCGCGTATTCAAGCATAACGGTCGGCCCGCAGATGCATATCTCGCCTTCCGCGCCGTACGGCACTTCGTCGACGGTCCCGGTTTTGACGATCTTATAAAATGTGTCCGGCAGAGGAATGCCGATGCTGCCTTCGCGGGAAGTATGGGGCGGGGTCAGACAGCTGGCGGTAACGCATTCTGTGGTACCGTAGCCCTCGCGCAGGAGGACGGAGGCGTTGTGGGCGCGGAGAAAAGCGTCAAAACGTTTTTTAAGCTCTGTCGAAAGCGAGTCGCCTCCCGAGAACACTCCCTTCAGGCAAGACAGATCGAGGTCGTCTATGCCTTCGATGCGAAGCAGAGCCTCGTACAGCGTCGGTACTCCGGCAATGAAGCCGGGTTTATGCTTTCTCAGAAGGTCCGCGTATGTAGAGGCGGTAAAGCGCGGGACTAAAATACAGCGCCCTCCGTGAATGAGCATGGCGTGGATGCTGACGCCCAGACCGAAACCGTGGAACATCGGCATTATCGCCAGCATTTTGTCGCCGGGGCCGAATATCGGGTTGGCGGCGACCACTTGACATCCCAGCGCGTTGAAATTGAGGTTCGAGAGCAATATGCCCTTTGTGATGCCGGTAGTGCCGCCGCTGTACAGTATAACGGCGGGGTCTGTTTTTTTATGCCGGATTCGGGGATCTTCCGTTAAAGACGAGCCGGCCTTCAGAAAATCGCGCCATAGGATTATATCGGCGTCTCTCGGCAAGGGAGTGATCTTTCTTCCTTCCGTGAACTTATATCCGAGCTTCATAACACGGCTCAGTGCGTCTTTCACGCTTGTTATAATGAGACTTTTCAGGCAGGGAGTGCTTTTTATTACGGAACTGAATTTGCCGTAAAAAAGGTCGAGAGTTATCGCCGCGACGCTTTTGGAGTCGTTCAAATAAAACTTTATCTCATTTTCGGAAGACAAAGGGTGTATCATGTTGGCGACGGCGCCGATCATGTTGATCGCGTAAAACATGGTTACCGCCTGAGGGGTATTGGGAAGGCATATCGTTACCCTGTCGTATTCCCGAATACCGATAGCCCTGAGAGATCGGGCGCATTCGCAAATATCGTCCAACGCCCGTGAGTAGCTCGTGCGTTTGCCCGTAAAGTCATAAGCGATATGATCCGGGTATTTTTCCGCGCAGGCCTCGACAGCCTCGAACATTGTGCAATCCGGGTAATCAAGCGTTGTAGGGGTATCGCCGGCTACGGAATACCAGGGAGTTTTCACTTTCAAAATTCAACTTCCTCCTTTGCGGGCAGATCAAGCAGCTCCGGATGCGCCAAAAGGTGCTTGAGCAGACGAATCGAACCGGAATAATAATAACCGTCCGCAATGCGTTCGTCAACGGTAAGTCCGAGATTCAGCGAGGGCCTGTATTCGGAGCCGCCGTCCTCTTTCCTGTAAGCGGCCGGGTATTTTTCGCCGATAACGAGAAAGAGGGAATTGGTTCCCCAATTATTCAAGTGGTGATAGGCTGCGTTGAGTTTGATGGAGCCCAAGTTTGAAATAAAAGCGGTGGCGTGGTTCGGGTCGGTTTTGACAAGCGACACAGGGACCTTGCCGTAGTAGTCCATTATGCGCAGTATGAGGACGATGACGCGCATCAGCCACCGGGGAAACCGGGAAAAGAATTCCATGCCTTTTGTGGAGTTGTCTGTTTGCTTATCGTCCCGGCAGGCGCTTATCTCCCGGATCAGCGTGTCGTAAAGAAGTTCAAGAGTGGTGTCCCCGTCGAAGGTTGCAAAAGCCAACGCTTCTTCGGCGGAGTCCGAAAACTGTTTTTTAACAACAAAGGCGAGCGAGAGGTCTTTGCGGTCATATGTGCGGTGGCCTTTTATAAAGCGGTTAAGCCGCGGACGCAGGGTGATCGTTTTGACAACGGCGGCAGCAATGACATGAAAGATGTTATAATTCCTGCCGACGGCATCCGAGTTTTTTTTCTCGAGAAATTCAAGTATCGGCGTCAAATCTATGGTCTCGCTTATAAAAGCTTCGTTGTCGGCGCGGTTGGGCATGAGATACGGCATAAATAAATGCAACGGGTCGACGTCCCGAACAAGATACCCGTCTCTCCTGTCGCCGCGGCGCCTTTTTTTCAGGTCCATACGCATATGTCTCCGTAAATGATCCCGGTCGGATTTGGGATAGTATTTGCTGCTTTTCAGAAACTCCGGACATAGTTTACACCGGATATTGATGTTTTGCAATACCGTATCGCAAAATACATGAAAACTTAAAAAACGTCTTCCTCGACTTTTTCCGGCGGCTTTTCCAAAAACCGGGGATTGCGAATGAAGTATTTGACATGTTTGAATGCGGCGGCGTAGTAATAACCGTCCACCGTGCGCTCGTCCGTTACGGCGGTGAAATCGATGTATTTACGCTCCTCAGCTCTGAATTGATCGTCCGGTTCGACGGATTTGCGTTTTGCCCCGAAAGCTATAAAAACCGGCAGGTTGCCGAAGTTGTACAGATGGTGATATATGGGAGGCAAACCGAGAGAACCCATGTCCGTTATGATCATAGACCCGTGAAACGGGCTCGCGTCGATCAGAGGAATCGGGAGCAGGTCGAAATAATCCATTATATTAAGAAGCCATATGGTGAATTTGAGAAACAGCGCGGGCAGCCTGCACAATGCTCCGGCGACTTTCTCCGTGCTGTTTTCCGCCTCTCCGGCCTTGATCTCGTCAACGGACGCGTTGAGTTTCCTGTAGACGTCGAATACGGTATCCTCGGGATCGAAATTCACTTTTATCGTCGTTTCGGTGGCTTCGGCAGTCAGCGCCCTTTTTACCGCGAGGACTATCTCAATGGTATCCCGGGAGTATATGCGCTGGCCCGAAACGAAGCGGTTGAGGGCGGGCAGAAGTGCAATGGTCCTGACATACGTGGCGATAAAAAGGTGCAACATGCCCATGCCTTTGTATCCTTCGGCGCGTTTTTGCCTGAGCCACTTGTCGGTTTCGGTGACCTCGATGCTGTCTTTGAAGTAGTTGCACGCGTCGTTGCGCGTCTTCATTATAAAAGGTGTAAATCTGTAAAAAGCGCTGATAGATCGGAGTTTGCGTCCTTCTTTGCGGTCGCCGAAGCGCCGGGTGCGGTTTCTTTTAATCATAAACGATCATTCCTTTTATCCGTCTCGCAGCGTTCGGTTTCCGGTTTCCGGCAGATTTGTTATCCCTGCGGTCGCGATTGATTATAGCTGATGCGGGCCGCCGAGACAAGAGGTCCTCCGATTATTTTATAAAAACGGGCGGATATATATTTCGGTATACGCGCTTTGGGGAATCGTACAAAAATATTTCACACATTCAATATGTTTTTTCTTGCTTTTACGGAGAGAATGTTATAAAATCCAAAAAGCGATTATTGTGCGGCGCGTTCTGTGTATGAATTTTGCATCATAAGGAGGTGTTTCAATGTCGCTTGAAGCGATAAAAACGATAAGCGAGGCCGAGGAAAAAGCCAAAAAGCTCAAAGCCGACGCCGCGGCGGATGCGAAAAAAGCCGTCAGAGACGCGGAATCGCAGGGACTTGCCGAGATCGAAGCCGCCGTAAAAAAAGCTGATGATGAGCTGAAAGAGCTCCTCAGGAAAGCTGACGAAAAGGCTGCGGAGGACGCGGAAAAGCTCTCCGGTGAAACCGAGACCAAAAAAGCGGTTATGCGCGCGCGCGCGGAGAAAATGCTCGATAAGGCCGCATCGCTTGTCGTGGAAAGGATAGTGACCGGCTGATGGCCATTGAAAAGATGAAAAAACTCCGGATCTTGGCTGTCCGCTCCGATCGCGAAGAGCTTCTCAAAGGATTGATGCTTTTGGGATGCGTTGAAATCTCCGAACCCTCGGCATTTCCGGAGGAACCGGAAATATCAGCCGTTTTAAAAAGGGAATCCGGAGATCTTGCCAAATTCCGGAACGATTACGCAAAGCTCCAGAGCGGATTAAAAGTCCTGGATAAATACTCGCCCGTAAAATCCAAACTCTTATCACCCAGACCGGAAGTGACGCGCGGCGTGTTTTTGGACGAAAGCATGTTGGCCGGAAATCTCGAAACAGCCGCGAAACTCGACAGGCTCGATTCCGGCGTCAGAGGCGTAACTGCCGAGGAAGGCCGCGTCAGAATGATGATCGGCTCGCTGAAACCGTGGGAAAACCTGGATTTGGACCTTGACCCCGCGAAAAACGGCACTGTGCTGTGCGACGCCGTTATGGGTACCATGCCGCATGACGACAATTACGCGGCGGCTGAAACGGCGCTTTCGGAAAAAGTGCCGGAATCATGTCTGACTGAAGTATCGTCCGACAGGGATCAGCGTTACGTCCTGCTTATTTGTCTGAAAGATGACGCAGCGGCGGCGACGGAAACGCTCCGGCCTTTCAGCTTTTCTCCGGTCTCCCCCGGCAAACTGCAGGGGACTCCCAAACAAAATATCGAACTCTGCGAGAAAAAGCTGGAAGAGCTTGCGGCTGAGAAAGCGGATATCGTCGGGCAGATCACAGAGCAGGCTTCCGAAAGAGACGAGATGAAACTGTGTTCCGACAGGCTTTTCGCTAAAGTAGAAAAGGCTGAGGCTGCCGAAAGGCTTTTGTGCACCGAGAGTTCTCTTTTGCTTTCCGGATGGATACCGGCCCGCGAGGAAAAACAGCTTTCCGAGCTTCTCTCAGGCTATGACTGCGCGTGGGAAACTGAGGAGCCTGACCCGGAAAAGCAGGCGCAGACCCCGGTAAAGCTGCGAAACAACAGATTGACCGCCCCGTACAATATGGTCACCAATATGTATTCGCTTCCGGCATACAACGGGCTTGATCCCAATCCTTTTGTCATGCCGGCGTTCGCTTTGTTTTTCGGAATCATGTTCGCCGACATGGCCTACGGCATACTTATGTTTGCCGTCGGTCTTACCATACTGCGAAAGGCGAGGCCGAGAGGCGGGATGAAAAACATGGCTTGGCTTGCCGTTCAATGCGGTATAACGACTTTTATCATCGGCTTTTTGACGGGCGGCTTTTTCGGAGACGCCGTCAGCGTAGTCGGCGGGATTTTCGGCAAAGAGTGGTCGATCGTGCCTCCCCTCGGCGTCATCCGGCTGGGAGACGCGGCGACGATCAATTTGCCGTTGAACCTTTTGGAAGGCAATAATCCGCTGTATATGCTGGTATTCGCGATGTGCATCGGAGTCGTCCATTTGGCGATAGGAGTCGGCATCAGCACATACCTTAAATTCAGAGACGGCGAATGGCTGGACGCGGTCCTCAATGACCTTTCATGGTGGGTCATGTTTATAGGGCTTGCGCTTTATGTTTTGGGCAACGGGCTTGTTTTGCTTATCATCGGAGCCGCGATGATGGTGGTCGGAGCTGTCCTCAAAGGCAAGGGCTTCGGCCGCGTTACGAGCATATTCAGTTCGGTTTACAGCGGCGTGACCGGCTACTTGGGTGACATACTCTCATACTCGCGTCTTATGGCGCTGATGTTGGCGGGTTCGGTCATAGCGAGCGTTTTCAACCAATTGGGGTCATTAGGCGGCATACTCATGTTCATCCCGGTGTTCCTCATAGGGCATTCTCTCAACTTTGCCCTTAACCTTATAGGATGCTTTGTGCATACAATGCGCTTGCAGTTCCTTGAATTTTTCGGGAAATGGTATCGGGACGGCGGCAGGCCGTTCAGACCATTGACGATAAACACCAAATACGTAGACATTATTAAGGAGGATTTATAAAAATGGGTAACTTATTTGCTGACTTCGGCGGTCTGGCGCTGGGATTTCTCGGCGGCGGCCTCGCTTGCGGTCTTTGCTGCGCCGGCAGCGCGCGCGGTTGCGGCTACGCGGGCGAATCGGGTACCGGGCTTTTGTGCGAGGATCCGTCCGCGTTCGGTAAGATCATGATCATGCAGGTTATCCCCGGCACGCAGGGACTCTACGGCTTGGTCGTGTGGTTCTTTGCCCTGCTGCAAATGGGAGTGTTTGCGGGTACTGCAGTCGGTCTGAGCGTAGCCGACGGACTTCGTGTTTTTGCGGCTTGCATCCCGATGGCTCTCGGCGGCGGAATTTCCGCTCCCGCGCAAGGACGCGTGGCGGCCAGTTCCATCAACCTGATGGCAAAGCGCCCCGACGATTGGGCAAAAGGTATCATCCTCTGCATAACCGTTGAGTTCTACGCTATTTTGTCGCTGCTGGCCTCTTTCCTTATGCTCCTCAACCTGAATATAGGCGCATAAAAGAAGCCGCGGCAGGCGAAAAATAACTGCGAAGGCTGGGATATCTTATTATGAACGGGATCGAAAAAATAATTGCCCGCATTGACTCGGAAGCGCGGTCGGAGGTCGAGGCTGTTTCGGCTGACGCTCAAAAGCAATGTGAAGAAATAAAAGAAAAATATGATAAGGCCGCCAAGGATGAGTATTGGAAAATAGTCAAGGCCGGAGTTAAAACATGTGAACTCCACATCCAGCGCATGAGCAAGACGGCGGCTATGGAATCAAAAAAGAGCGTGCTTTCATTAAAACAGGAAATGGTTTCGTTGGCCTTTGAAAAAGCGAAAGAACTCATAAGAGCGTTTCCGTCGGACCGGTATACGGATTTTCTCGCCGGCATGGCGACTCAGGCGGCCGTGACCGGTTCCGAAGAGATCATATTAAATGAAAGCGACAGAAAGCAATTCGGAGATGAGACGGTACGGAAAGCCAACGCAATGCTTAAAGCAAAAGGCCTTCCCGGGAAACTCGTTCTCTCTAAAGTGACAAAACCGATTTTAGGCGGAGTCACGGTGAAGTCCGGAGATATCGAGGTCAACTGCAGCATAGAGGTGCTTGCCGAGCTTTGCAGAAACGATTTGGCGCCGCAAGTTGCGGAAATAATGTTTGACGAAGGCCGGTAGGCGGCCCGAAAAATCCGGGAAAAAGGAGGAGAGGACTTGTCGAACAAAACCATCCGGGATAAAGACTACTTATATCTGTCGGCCCTGATAAGCGCGCGTGAAGTGAATATGCTGAACAGGGAAAAAACGGAGCGCATGCTCTCCGCCGGAAGCTTCGGCGACGCTGTGAAAGTGCTGCTCGAGTGCGGTTATGAAGACATGTCCGGTATGAGCGCGTCTCAAGTCGAAGATGCGTTGGCCCGGCGCAGGGCGGCCGTGTTTGACGATATCAGCCGCAGCATTCCGGAGACGGCGCTTACGGACGCGTTTCGGCTCAAGTATGACTATCACAACGCAAAGGTCCTGATAAAAGCTCAAGGCGTGGGAACTGACGGCGGATACTTAATCTCGGCGTCAGGTCGTGTGAATCCGGATACAATGAAAAACGCGTTGCTTACCGAGGATTACAGGTTTTTACCGGTAGACTTGGCTCATGCCATTGCGGAAGCGGCGGGCATATTGGCCAGAACAAGCAACCCGCAGCTCGCGGATTTCGCACTTGATAAGGCATATCTGGCGGAATTCAAAAAACTTGCGGGATCGGTCAATTGCTCCTTGCTGAAGGATTATGCCGTATTCCTGACGGACAGCGCCAATCTGCGCGCAGGAGTACGCACCCTTCGCATAGGGCAAAGTCCGGAGTTTTTAAAACAGGCTCTGATCAACGGGGGTACTGTCAGCATCGAGCGTATCATAGCGGCGGCGTCCTCGGCGGACAGTTTGACGGCGTTGTTCAACTCTCCGCCGTTAGACCGCGCGGCAGCGCTCGGCGCCGCAGCGGCCGGAGGCGGTTCACTCACCGATTTTGAACTTGCCTGTGACAATGCCGCCGTCGTATTTCTTTCCCGCGCCAAGCTGAAAGGCTTCGGAGCGGAGAAAGTCATAGTGTATTTCGCGGCGGTGGAAAATGAGGTAATGACCGCGAGGATGATACTTACGGGGAGACTCTCGGGCATAAAGCCGGAGGTCATCCGGGAAAGGCTGCGTGACAGTTATGCATAAAATTGCCGTTGTTGGCGGCCGGGAAACGGTCATCGGCTTTAAAGCCCTCGGCTTGGATGTCTTCCCTGTCACAGACGTCAAGCAGGCCGGAGAGGTATTAAAGACCGTTACAAAACCTGAAGAGGGATATGCCGTTATATACATTGAGGAAAACACAGCGCAGGGACTCGGTGAAGAAATAAGCAGGTTCAAGGACAGCCCCATACCGGCGATAATACTAATTCCGGGCAGGGACGGGCCGCTCGGACTCGGGCAGTCGGCCCTGAAGGCCGCCGTTGAGCGCGCCGTGGGCACTGATATCCTTTAATGAAGGAAGGTATGTAAATGAGCGGAACAATTACAAAAGTATCGGGACCGTTGGTAATGGCAAGCGGCATGGCCGACGCCAATGTAGCGGACGTGGTGCGGGTCGGCAACCAGCGGCTGATCGGCGAAATACTCAATATGACGGCGGACAACGCTTCCATTCAGGTCTATGAGGAGACCAGCGGACTCGGTCCGGGGGCGTCTGTGGAAACCACAGGCTTTCCCCTGTCGGTTGAACTGGGCCCCGGTATGATGGAGGGGATATACGACGGTATTCAGCGTCCGCTTACCGAAATACGCGAGCTTACGGGGCATACGATAGCGAGAGGTGTCGATGTGCCGGCGCTCAACCGCACAAAGAAATGGGATTTTGTGCCTGTTGCGGCCGTCGGCAATAAAGTGGGCGCGGGCGATATTATCGGGACCGTTGACGAAACTCCAACAGTTTTGCACAAGATAATGGTTCCGCCCGGGCTTTCGGGCGTAATAACCAAGATCGAGGCGGGAAATTATACCGTTGAGGAGACCGTGGCGGTACTTAAGCTTGACGACGGTACTGAGCGCGATCTGACCCTCATGCAAAGGTGGCCGGTTCGTGTGAGCAGGCCTTATCTGAGAAAGCAAGTGCCGGATCGGCCGCTTGCTTCCGGGCAAAGGGTCATAGACACTTTGTTCCCGCTCGCGAAAGGCGGCACCGCCGCCGTGCCCGGTCCGTTCGGTTCGGGAAAAACGGTCGTTCAGCACCAACTCGCAAAATGGTCCGACGTCGACATCGTCATCTATATAGGCTGCGGAGAGCGCGGTAACGAGATGACGGACGTTCTCATGGAATTCCCGGAGCTGACTGACCCGCGAAGCGGAGAGCCGCTGATGAAAAGGACAGTTCTCATCGCAAATACCTCCGACATGCCGGTCGCAGCGCGCGAAGCCTCGATATACACGGGCATAACGATAGCCGAGTATTTCCGCGACATGGGTTACGACGTCGCGGTCATCGCGGACTCAACGTCCCGCTGGGCCGAGGCCTTACGCGAAATGTCAGGACGGCTCGAGGAGATGCCCGGTGAGGAAGGTTATCCCGCGTATCTCGCCTCTCGTCTCGCGCAGTTTTATGAGCGCGCCGGCGTTGTGGAATGCTTGGGCGCCGACGGGCGTGTCGGCAGTCTGACGGCTATCGGAGCCGTGTCACCTCCGGGCGGAGATATTTCGGAGCCGGTCTCACAGGCGACGATGCGTATAGTGAAAGTCTTCTGGGGCCTTGACGCCGCTCTCGCCTATTCGCGTCACTTTCCTGCAATAAACTGGCTGAACAGTTATTCATTGTATGTTGATTCGCTCAAACCATGGTATGATAAGGAATTCAGCCCGAAATACATGCAAGATCGAGAGAAAGCCCTGAGCATACTTCAAGATGAAGCAAGACTTCAGGAGATCGTCAGACTTGTCGGGCAGGACGCTTTATCCTCGAACGACCGCCTGACTATGGAGACCGCCAAGATGCTTCGCGAGGACTTTTTGCAACAGAACGCTTTTCTCGATATCGACAGCTATTCGTCCTGTGAGCGTCAGTATCTGCTCATTGATCTGATACTTGAATATGATCTGCTTTGCCGCGACGCTTTGGCGCGGGGGGGCGATATGAACAAGCTGTTTGAAATTGCCGCGCGCGAGCGAATAGGCCGCGCAAAAAGCGTGCCGGTCGAAGAATACGCTAAAGTCTATGCCGAGATAGCGCAGGATGTTAAGGCTCAAATCGAAGAAATCGCCGCCGGAGGTGAGACGCTGTGATTAGAGAATATAAAACAATAAGAGAGATCGCAAGCCCGCTCATGTTGGTAAAAAATGTCGAAGGAGTCACCTACGACGAGTTGGCCGAGATCGAATTGCCTTCAGGCGAAACAAGACGCTGTAAAGTGCTTGAGGTCGACCGGGATACGGCTGTCGTGCAGTTGTTTGAGTCGGCAGCGGGAATAAACCTTGCCGAGAGCAAGGTGCGCTTTCTCGGAAGGCCCTTGGAGCTCGGCGTATCCGAGGATATGCTCGGCCGCGTGTTCAACGGCATGGGAGAACCCATCGACGCGGGCCCGGCGATTCTTCCGGACGCGCACAGGGATATTAACGGACTTCCGATGAATCCGTCAGCGAGGGCTTATCCCGCCGAATTCATACAGACCGGCGTTTCGACGGTCGACGGGCTCAACACATTGGTCAGAGGCCAGAAGCTGCCGATATTCTCCGGCTCCGGATTGCCTCACGCGGCTTTGGCGGCGCAGATAGCCCGTCAGGCGAGAGTTTTGGGCACGGAATCGAATTTCGCCGTCGTATTTGCTGCCATAGGCATAACCTTTGAGGAATCCGAATACTTTGTGCGTGAGTTCAAGCGTACGGGCGCAATAGACAGGACCGTTCTGTTCACGAATCTGGCGAACGACCCGGCCGTTGAAAGAATAGCGACGCCGCGTATGGCGCTTACAGCCGCCGAGTATCTGGCTTTTGAAAAAGACATGCACGTGCTCGTTATTCTTACCGACATAACAAACTACGCCGACGCTCTTCGCGAGATATCGGCGGCAAAAAAAGAAGTCCCCGGCCGCCGCGGTTATCCCGGATACCTTTATACCGACCTTGCCACCATGTATGAAAGAGCGGGACGGCGTATCGGTAAGGACGGCTCTATAACCATGATACCGATACTGACCATGCCGGAAGACGACAAGACCCACCCGATCCCCGACCTTACCGGATACATAACCGAGGGCCAGATTATACTTTCCCGAGATCTGCACAGGAAGGGCATAGTGCCGCCGGTCGACGTTCTGCCGAGCCTCAGCCGTCTCAAGGACAAGGGAATAGGCGAAGGCAAGACCAGAGAGGACCACGCCGGCACCATGAATCAGATTTTCGCGGGTTACGCGCGCGGAAAAGACGCGAAGGAACTCATGACTATACTCGGTGAAGCCGCTTTATCGGAAAATGACAAGCTCTTCGCCAAATTCGCGGATGAATTCGAAGCGCGCTATGTTAATCAGGGCAACGAAGCAAACCGCTCTATAGAAGACACGCTCGAACTCGGCTGGGAGCTCCTGAGCATATTGCCGAGGACAGAGCTCAAGCGCGTGAAGACGGAGATGATCGATAAATACATGCCCGTAAAGGGGTAGGGAAAGGACTGATCGCTTATGGCGTCCGGCACGATAAATCCGACAAGGATGGTCTTGAACCAGCTGAAAGGCCGGTACAGGACAGCGTTGCGCGGCCACAAGCTCCTGAAGGATAAACGCGATGAGCTTATGCGGCAGTTTTTGATGGTGGTGCGCCGCAACCGTGAATTGCGGACAAGGGTCGAGGATAAGCTGAGCGGAGCCTTTGCGGCTCTTACGATAGCGAGCGCCGTTATGTCGCCGGAGATGTTGGAGCAGGCGCTTCTATATCCGCGGCAAACAGTTGCGCTCAATATGTCGTTCAAAAATGTTATGAGCGTGAACGTGCCGGTTTTTGACTTCAAGACCCGCGATACGGAATCCTCGGATATTTATCCTTACGGTTTTGCTCAAACGTCGGGCGAATTGGACGACGCCGTGACAAAACTTGCCGAAGTGTTTGAGGATATGTTAGAGCTTGCTCAGGTCGAAAAGACCATGCAGCTTTTGGCGCAGGAGATCGAAAAAGTGCGCAGAAGGGTCAACGCCTTAGAGTACGTAATGATTCCCGAGCTCCAAAAGAATATTAAGTACATCGTTATGAAGCTTGAGGAAAACGACTTAGCTACAAAAGTCAGACTCATGAAAGTCAAAGAAATGGTTTTGAAACAAGCCCACAATTACGAATATTAAGCTATATCGCAAACGGTAAGCCGCGGCGGTCACAAATCGCCGCGGCTTACCGTTTTTATGTCCGGCCGGCCTCCCGTCGGAAAAATTTCATTTTACATGTCTGTTACAGCGTGAAAAGCTTTTTCTCACAGTCCTTCAAAAAATAACGCTTGCCTTTTTGAATGACCTCGTGACCTTCCGCTTCAAGCCGCAGTTTTTGGCCGTCGATACCTTCCGGATATTTCTCGTTCAGCTCCCCGTCTTTTTTCAAGGTCCTCCACCACGGCGTTTCGTCAGCGCCGCCGCGCTCGAAATCGGCGTGGGCGACGATATTGACGAATATGCCGCAGGTAAGCGGACATGTGAAATCGGCGTTGTTTGTTTTCGCGAGGTATTCCCTCAATCTGTCGGTGGTGATGACTTTGCCCCGGGGGATGCGTTTCATCAAAGCGTCGTAGTCGAGAGGCGGAGCGATAAGCATTCGGGGACCGCCGTAACGCGCGACAGCCTTCGGGTCTGTCAGTGTCTCGATTCTCGGCATGTCTTTGCTGTCATGCAGTTTCAGGTTGGGATTTTTGACAGGCATACGGCCGGCCTCCTTGCATTTTTTCATCGGTATAAATATAGCACGGCTTGCCGCGCGATGCACCGTATTTTTCTTTGTACCCCGGAAAGGAAATATTTATTGACACGGTTTACGGTTTTGAGATATTATATATTGACCGCCCGGGATTCTACGGCCCGGCAGAAAGGCAGGGTATCAGTAATATGTTTCGCACTTATCAACCTAAAAAACGCCAAAGAAAAAAGGAACACGGTTTCCGTAAGAGGATGTCCACAAGAAACGGGCGTAAGGTATTGGCCCGCCGCAGAGCAAAGGGAAGAACTAAGCTCTCCTATTGAGCGGCAATAAAACGGCAAGGGCGCGCGGACGAGCGTCTCGTTAGGGCTGAAAAGCCCCGATCTCGCATGTAAACTCAACGCGGTTTGCAGAACATGGTGGTATCTGTGAAAAAATCCGTATCGCTCAAAAAGAATCATGAATTCAAGCGACTGTACTCAAAAGGCAGGACGACGGTGACGCCGTATATGGTGATTTATTCGAGGAAAACGAAAACCGGGCATAACCGGATAGGCATCACGGTGACAAAAAAGCTGGGCAAAGCGGTCCACAGGAACAGGGTGCGCAGGCGCCTGAAAGAGATATACCGTGTAAACGAGGATAAGTTTGCCGTCGGATACGACATTGTCGCGGTGGCGAGAGTCAGCAGCCGGTTCGCGGAGTTTAAACAGCTTGAACAGGCTTTCCTTGATGCCGGAGCGAAACTCGGCTTGTTGGCCGGCTCGGAAAAAGGCGATGAGCTGTGAAGACACTGCTTATCGGCGCTGTTAAATTCTACAGAAGATTCATTTCGCCCCTGACACGGCCGACCTGTTGTTTTGTGCCGACATGTTCGCAGTATGCGCTTGAAGCCTTTGAAAAACACGGAGCCCTCAAGGGTACTCTGCTGAGCGTGAAGCGCATAATAAAATGCCATCCTTTTCATAAAAGAGAGCACGACTTCTATGACCCCGTACCGTGATCGGGAACAACGCTACCTGATAGGAGAACCCTGATGTCACTAACACAGCCATTTGCATGGATACTGTTGGCTCTTTATGATTTTACAGGCAATTACGGTTGGGCCATTGTTCTTTTCAGCCTTGCGTTCAAGCTGATTTTCATGCCGCTGCAGATGAAAGGCAAGCGCGGCATGATGAACATGTCCAGGCTGTCATCAAAGGTCAAGGAACTGGAAAAAAAGCATGAAGGGAACCAGAAAGCTTATCAGGAAGAGGTATCCAAACTCTATAAGAGCGAAAAAGTCAATCCGATGTCGGGCTGCCTTTGGAATCTTATTCCTTTTCCGATACTGATAGCTCTTTACAGCGTGATCCGGCAGCCGTTGTCGCAGCTTATGAGACTTACATCCGGTCAGGTCTCAAAGATCACCAACTATTTTGTGATCAAAGGTCTCTATGAGATACCTGCGAAAGCGGACGCCTATGCTGAGATACCTTTGGCAAACCTTATGCACGAGCATTTTGAAGCGATCAGGACCATAGTGCCGGAATCCATTGATATCGACTTGAATTTCTTGGGCCTGAATCTGGGCGACAGGCCCCAGTGGAACTTTTTCCTGAGGGTCGATTGGAGCGATCTCTCCGATTGGCTTCCCGCGCTCGGGCTGTTCCTGATACCCATCATATCCGCGCTTATCGGCTATCTGACGATGGAGATAAGCAATAAGATGAATCCACAGGTCCAATCAGGGACGGAACAGCAGAAAAAAACCATGAAATACACCGCGCTGATGATGCCGCTCGTGTCGCTTTATATTTGCTTCATAATGCCGGCGGCCTTGGGAGTATACTGGATAGCGCAGGGATTTTTCGGACTGTTTCAGGAGATAATCCTCACAAAGCATTACACAAAAAAACTGGCGGCCGAGCAGGAAGTGCGCGAGAGAGACGAAAAACTCAGAGAGATCGAATACGAGAAGAAACGGACTGAAACCGAAAAACTTCGCGCCGAAGGGAAAACGACTAAAAATTCGAATACGAGCAAGAAAAGATTAACAGCGCAAGAGAGAGCCAAGGAAGACGAGCGCCACGCGGCCACCGAAAGGGCGGAGCGCGAAGAGCGCCGTAAAAAACTCGGAATAGAAGCTCCCGATATATCGGACGCTCAATCGGGAAACAGAAAATTTGCCCGCGGCAGAGCATATGTCGCCGACAGATTTTTTGATTCCGAAACTTCGACAGATGAGTCGGGCCCGGACGATTCGGACGGCGAATCCGAAGGATACCCGGAGATTGAGACCCGAAAAGACGACCCGGACGGTGAAGACAAAATCAACGAGCCGGAAGAGTTCCGGCCGCCGGACGAGGCTGAGGATCGGCAGCAGCGTTTCCTTTAAGTTTACTATTGACGGAGGAACATACGGCATATGTACAATTCAGTAACAGTCAGCGGAAAAACCGAGGAAGAAGCCGTTGCCGCAGCGTTGGCGCAGCTCGGACTCGAACGCGAGGATGTGTCTGTTGAGATACTTGAACGCTCCAAGCAGGGATTTTTAGGCCTCGGCACGGTTGCCGCTGTTGTGAAGGTCACTTATGAAGTCACGGATTCATACGAAGAAAGAGCGGAGAGTTTTATCAGAGGATTGCTGGAGCGTATGGGAGTCGAAGCGGAACTTGAAACGACCCGGCATGAAAACGGCCTGAATATTAACTTGGTTGGTGAAAAACCGGGCGCCGTTATCGGTCGCCGCGGCGAAACTCTCGACGCGATACAGCACCTTGCCAACTATGCCGTCAATCGCGGCGGAGAGAAACACGCGCATATCAGCGTCGACGCCGAAAACTACAGGAACAAGAGAGAAGATTCGCTTGTATATCTTGCAAAAAAAATGGCTGATAAAGCAATAAAGTATCGCAGACCGATGACTCTTGAACCCATGAATTCCTATGAACGCCATATTGTCCATACTGCCCTGCAGGACTATGAGGGCGTTGTGACCGGTTCCACGGGAACGGAGCCGAACAGGCGGGTCGTTGTATCGGTATCAAAGCCGGATTCGGGCGGGAAAAATGACCGCAAGGTAAGAGAGTGGAGTTGATTTCCGCTTCACGGCGAAAATTCGTCGGGAGGGTGCTTAATGTATTATGAAAAGATCAAGGAACTTTTAGCTCGCCAATTTGAGATAGATCCCGGTACTGTAACCCCGGATACCCACATAATAGATGATTTGGGCGCCGATTCGTTGGATGTCGTGGAATTGAACATGTCATTGGAAGAGGAGTTCGGCATTCTTATAAACGAGAATGACGCCAAGGACTTGTTTACTGCGGGCCAAATCGCCGAATATATTGAAAAAACATTGCCGGGCCGCAAATGAAACGCGGACCCGGCATAAAACAGGATGCCGGTATGGTAATAACAGAACGACCAAAGCTTTTGCACGCGTACATCGCGGCGTCCGCCTCCGAAGAAAACCGAGACCGGTTATCGATGAAGCTGGCGGCGGCTTTGCTGTGTGAATCGGAGAACAAACCCTGCGGTTCATGCAAAAATTGCAGAAAAATAAGCTCCCGGATACATCCGGACGTAATAATCGTAGAGCGTGAAAAAGACGACAAAGGCGCCTTTAAAAAAGAGCTGAGCGTCGAGCGGATACGCGCCGCTGTCGCGGATTTTTCCGTGCTTCCGAATGAGGCGGCGCGAAAAGTATATTTGATCGCGGACGCGGGCTATATGAATGTTCCGGCGCAAAACGCCCTTTTAAAAATGCTTGAAGAACCGCCGGCGCATGCGGCCGTCATATTATGCGCGGGAAACGCGGGGTTTTTTCTTGATACTATACGCTCAAGATGTGTTGAGATCACGGAAAACGACGATGCGGCTCCGTTTGACGATGAGATCGAAAAATACGCGCGGCAATATCTTGAGATCGCCGCGTCCGGAGACAGACCTGAGCTTTTACGCTGTTTCGCGGAAGCGGAGAAGATGAGTTCAGCCGCGGCCGCCGAATTTGCCGAATGCGTCATGTTTTCCGTCGCGGATATATTATGCGCTCGCCGCGCCGATCCGGGACTCGGACGGAAAAAACTGAAGGATATAGCGCAGCTGATGAAAGACGCCGAAAAATACCTCGGCTCGAATGTCGGAGTGAAAAATCTCTTCGGCATGATATGCGCGCGAACGATGGAATTGAAATGAGGAAAATAATTTGACACAGGTAGTTAACATAAAGTTTAAAAGCCGGGGTAAAGCATATTATTTCTCGCCCGGCGGCTTATCGATAAAAAACGGGCAATCGGTAATAGTTGAAACCTCCAAAGGACTTGAAATGGGGGAGTGTACCGGAGGCAACCACGAAGTGGACGACGGGCGTATAGTGCCGCCGTTGCGGCCTGTTGTAAGGATAGCGACGGATAACGACGCGCGCTGCGCTCAGATCAACAGAACGCGTGAGGCTGAAGCGTTTGAGGTATGCCGGAAAAAAATAAACGAACACGGACTCGATATGAAGCTTGTTGACGTCGAATGCAATTTTGAGGGCAGCAAGATAAT
Source organism: Oscillospiraceae bacterium (assembly GCA_009782435.1). Taxonomy (GTDB): domain Bacteria; phylum Bacillota; class Clostridia; order Oscillospirales; family Oscillospiraceae; genus WRJA01. Next base: position 52,306 of record WRJA01000001.1, on the reverse strand, counting down.
GTTTTTCTTTACCTCCGAAGGCAGGGTGGATTTTCGGGAGCTTGTAAAGGACTTGGCGGCCGTATGCAAAACGCGAATCGAATTGCGCCAGATCGGCGTCAGGGACGAAACGAAGATGCTCGGCGGCATCGGTATCTGCGGAAGGCCGTATTGCTGCAAGCAGTTTCTTGATGATTTTCAGCCGGTGTCCACAAAAATGGCAAAGATCCAATCGATGTCGCTGAATCCGGCGAAGATATCCGGTTCATGCGGCAGACTTATGTGCTGCTTGCGCTATGAACACGAGGCCTATGAGGATTTAGTTAAGAAGGTTCCGAAAAACGGGACTTTTGTACGCACCCCCGCCGGATACGGCAGCGTGGCGCAAGTGAATCTTTTGCGCCGGAAGGTAAAGGTCAGGCTCGATACCGAAGGCGATGAAGTAGTAATAAAACAATACGACGCGGATGAGATCGCGCCGGTACCCGGCGGCAGACCGAAAAACGGGGAGGATATGCCGGAGGTTTTACTGCCGGAGGAAAAAGAAGATGAGTTTTCCGAATACCGGGACGATTCAGATATTATTGAGTTTGAGGAATTCTCCGAGACCTTTGCCGAACCCGGCGCGACGGAGGAAAAACCGCCGGTAAGGAAAAAACCGGCCCGCCGCAAAAACGGAAAAAAACGAGCTGAGGGCCCGACTGAATTTTCAAAAAAAACGTCCGTGTCAAAGGCACAGGCGATTCTTCGGGTCGACGGCGCCGAAAAGAGCGCGCAGACTCAGAGCAGCGACAAAAACATGAAAAAAAACACCGGCGCCGATAGGCGAAAACTCGGTAAAGCAAAGAATAAATCCGGCGATACCGCCGGTAAATGACAGAAAAACAGGGAGCCGGCAATCAGGTCGGTTCCCGTTTTCTCGAATCCGGGCGCCCGGCGTCACCCGATAAAGCCTCCGTCAACTCCGATGATCTGGCCCGTTATGAACGCCGCTCGGTCTTGAGCGAGAAAAGAAACAAGCTCTGCAACGTCGAGCGCCGTGCCCAACCGGCAAAGCGGCGTTTTTTCGGCGAGATTTGCTTTGTCGGCGTCAGAGAAGCCTGCCGTCATCCCGGTATCGATCGCGCCGGGGGCGACGCAGTTGACACGTATCCCGGACGGGCCGAGTTCTTTCGCGAGGGACAGCGTGAGGCCGGTCACGGCAGATTTGGAGGCTGAATATACAGCTTCGCATGAAGCCCCGTAAATACCCCAGACTGAAGATATGTTTATGATTATTCCTTGTTTTTGAGCGATCATGCCCGGCAGGGCAAAGGCGCAACAGTTCATGGCGCCCTCGACATTCACGGAAAAGATTTGCCGCCGCAGCGTCTCGTCGGAATCGGTGAACAAGCCGTAATGAGCGATACCGGCGTTGTTTATGAGTATATCGATTCTCCCGGCTTCATCGAACATCGCTTTGACTTGGTCTTTTTCGGATACGTCGGCCCTGATCGCTCTCGCATTCAGTTCCCGCGCGAGGGTCAAAGCCGCGGCTTCGGACCTGTTATAGTTAATAATGACTTCAAACCCGTCCCGGTGAAGCGCGCGCGCGGAAGCCGCGCCTATACCGCGCGCGGCCCCCGTGATCAAAGCGGTTTTTACCAAATCTTTATTCCTCCCGGAACAGCCTGTGATTGGTGTTAATAACAAAGAAAGAGGTAAGATCTTGGATATCAGGGCAAAAGCTGTTATCACCGGCACAGCGGCGTTACTTGCCGTCTTAACGCTGATCATGACGATAAAGTCCGGAGCGTTCAGTTTTGTTTCCGAGAATAAAACCGGCGATGAAAAGTCCTTTTCCGGAATTACCGCGCTGCCCGTATCGGACGAGATACTTTTAGTTCCCGTGAACACAGCGACTCCGCCGACTCCCGCGCCGCCCGCTGAAGAAAGACCGAGGTCTGTGGGCTGTACCGTAACGGGAACGTCGGGGAAAGGCGGCAGAGTTACGCCCTCAGGACCGGTCGGCGTGCCGAGAGGTGCCGCCGCCGTTTTTTCGATCATCCCGGATGAAGGCTATGTGATAAGCGAAATCAGAGTCGACGGGATCATTATCGAAGTGACCGGAGAATATATATTTGAGAAGATAACGTCAAATCATACGCTTCACGCGGAATTTAAAGAGGCGGAGGAAGAGCGGGAAGAGGACTCCGAGGATGGAGTTGAGGGATACATCCCCGGTTACGCGGCGTCGCAGAATATAGAGACCGGAGGAGCGCCGTACGATGAAGAGTACGGATATGATCAGGGAGAGCCTGATGGAGTTATTCGGGAATCTATGCCGGCTGACGCTCCGGAGGAATAAAGACATCGTCGCCGGGTGTGGAAATATCGGGGATATCCGACGACATTCGGTATATGAGTTCGCCGCCGTCATACATCTCATTGCCCATGATAAGCCCTGTGTCGACGGATATATACACAAGATTTCTGTAGCCGAAGTTTCCTGAAATATATTCCGCGAAAATGCAGGTTTCGCCGTTGTAATCGACATATCCCGCGTCCGTGACTCCGCTTCCTGCAAGCTTTGCTATATCCTCATATGTGATAAGACTTTGATACTCGTCCGTCTCAATATGCCGGTCGTCGTTGATATGTCCGTAATAAAAATCCGGCGAGTCCGAGTATTTTATCCATATCTCATCGTTTTTTATCAAAATATCCTTTGTTGTGACCCCGTTGTTGATTCCGATTCTTGAGTTTTGACCGCGTGTCCATATGTTTATCACGGTATGACTTGTTTTCGCGCCGGAAAAGCGTTCAACATTGATAACGCGAGAGTAGTCCGCGGCCCTCGTAAGAGTTGATATGACGGCCACGACCGTTTCCGCGGTCACTTTGATTTCGACACGGTCTTTGTGTTTTCCGTATTCTTCGCTGTCCACCGAGGTCGCTCCCCCGGTGACGGGAGACGGAAGGATCACCGGCGGAGTGTCGATGACTCCGGGCGTATTCAGCGTGAATATGACAAGAATCGCGATAAAGACGATAATAACGACGACCGCGCCGCCGAGATGGGGGAAAAATCTTATTCTCTTTTTTACTGAATCACGTCCGTCGTTTCGTGTCATATCGAAAACTCCGCGGGCATTCTGTCACACAGACCGAACCCGTACAGTATACAGTCTGCAATTCGTTCGCTTGCTCGCCCGTCGCCGTACGGGTTCACCGCTTTGGCCATTTTGTCGTATTCCCCGGCGTCGGTCAGGAGGATACCGGCGATTCTCGTTATATCTTCACGTCGGACGCCGGCCACGACCGCGGTCCCGGCTGCGACCGCTTCCGGACGCTCGGTTTCCGTCCTCAAGACGATCACGGGTTTGCCGAGAGCGGGCGCTTCCTCTTGGAGCCCGCCGGAATCGGTCATAACCATGAAGCTTTCAGACATAAGTTTGTGCATATCAGTGACTTCAAGGGGTTCCGTGAGGTGTATGCGAGGGATTCCGCCGAGCATTGCCGAAGCCGGGCCGCGAACAGCGGGATTCATATGGACGGGATATACGACCTCAATGTCGTCAAAGGTAGTGACAAGGTCGCGTATCGCGCCGAAAATGTTTTCCATGGGTTTCCCGTAATTCTCTCTGCGGTGACAGGTGAGCGTTATCACGCGGCGGGATTTGAAGTTAACGGTTCTGAGATCATCACGGGAATAGCTTATATTTTTGCCGGTCGTATATTTCATGGCGTCTATGACTGTGTTTCCGGTCACGAATATGCCTTTTTCTATGCCTTCGCGCCGTAAATTCGCGGCGTTTTTCGCTGTGGGAGCAAAGTGATAATCAGCCAGCCTTCCGAGTAAGCTGCGGTTCATTTCCTCGGGATAGGGAGAATAGCGATTGCCGGTGCGCAGCCCGGCTTCAACATGTCCGACAGGTATTTGTTCATAAAAAGCCGCAAGCGCGCTTGTGAAAGCTGTCGTAGTGTCGCCATGGACCAGAACAAGATCGGGTCGTGTTTTTTTTATCACGTCTCCCAAACCGTCCAATATTTTTGTTGTGATCTTGCATAAGGTTTGTCCGGGCTCCATGATATCGAGGTCATGATCTGCTGAGATGCCGAACTGTTTCAGTACGCCGTCCAACATCTGTCGGTGCTGCGCCGTGACGCATACCGTGTTTTCCGTCTCGGAGCGGCGCGACAGTTCCGCCGCGAGCGGCGCCATCTTAACGGCTTCGGGTCTCGTGCCGAACACGGATAATATCTTAATCGTCTTCATAGTCGTTTTTTTCGCCGATTGCCGGCGCGTCATCGGTTTTTTCAGGTTCGACTGTATGTTCATGGGCTTTCATTTCACGCAGGATAAAAGCTGTTACGGCGGCAGCGACGCAGACGGCTGCGACAAAAAACAATGCTTTCAGCTCTTCGCCGGTCGCCAAAATAACGGCGGCGACGCCCAAAATAGCGCTGACCGAATACAGTATTGCCACAGCCTGTTTCTGGGAAAGCCCCATATCTATGAGTCTGTGGTGAAAATGCCCCCTGTCGGGCTTGAGTGGGTTTCGGCCTTTAAAAAGCCTGCGAAAAAAGGCGAATACGGTATCAACGAGCGGAACGGCGAGAACCAAAAACGGAACGGCAAAAGTTATAACAGCGTAAAACTTAAACAGTCCCATAACTGACAAGGTAGCTAAAACATAACCCAAAAGCAGAGCTCCGGTGTCGCCCATAAAAATCTTTGCGGGATTGAAGTTATACGGAATAAATCCGATACAAGCGCCGGCAAGGGCTGCCGGAATGACGACGACATTTCCGGTGGAAACCACCGCCGCTATGACGAGCATGGTTACGGAACTGATCGCGGATACGCCGCAGGCCAAACCGTCGAGCCCGTCTATGAGGTTTACGGAGTTCGTTATCGCCACGATCCAGATAACAGTCAGAGGGACGGAAAACATGCCGAGGTGCAGATAGTTGTTTGCGCTGAATATGTTCGGGTTCATAATGATCTCGACCGCAACGCCGTTTACGGCCGCGATGATGGCGGCGGCTGTCTGAAAAACTATTTTTACCCATGCGTTGACCGAGATGATATCGTCCAAAACGCCGACGATGACGATCAGTACCGCGCCTGTCAAGACCCCGCGGACCTGACGGTCGATTTCCGCAAAAAGCACCACGCTGAGCAGAAAACCGAGAAATATGGCAAGACCGCCGAGCCGCGGTATGGGCCTGTCATGGATCCTTCGCATTTCTCCGGGATTGTCCATGGCGCCGACTTTGTGCGCGAACGACTTAACTATTGGCGTGGCCGCGAAACTTATGGCGAAAGCCGCGACCAATGCCAGGCATGTTTTTATGATAAGATCTTTTTCCAAGGGCATGTCGTTCTCCCGTATCCCGCTTTCGGCAATATGTATTAAACGCCTTATAAGGGAATAAAACCGATTTTTTTGTATATTTTGCGAAGAGTTTTCCCGGCGACCCCCGAAGCTTTTTCCGCTCCTTTTTTATATGCGCTTTCAAGATAAGCCTTATCGCCGAGCAAGCGATCGGTCTCCTCGCGTATGGGGCGGAAAAGCTCGACGACCGCTTCGCCGACCGCCGTTTTAAAATCGCCGTAGCCTTTCCCGGAAAAAAGGGCTTCAGTTTCGGTGATGCTGTTTCCCGAAACAGCGGAATACACGGAGATGAGATTTGAAATCCCGGGTTTTTTTGCCGGGTCAAAGCGGACGTTTGTTTCGCTGTCTGTGACGGCTCGCTTGAACCGGCGCATAATTTCTTCGGGTTTTTGCATCAGGAATACACAGCCGTCCGGGTCTGCGTCGGATTTTGACATTTTGTTTTCCGGCGACGTCAAGCTCATTATCCGGGCCCCGATTTTTGGTATAAAGGACTCCGGAATTGTGAACACTTCGCCGTGCAAAGCGTTGAAGCGCAGCGCGATATCACGGGTCAGTTCGACATGCTGCTTCTGGTCTCCGCCGACCGGCACCAAATGAGCTTGGTACAACAGGATGTCGGCCGCCATGAGAACGGGGTAGGTAAAAAGTCCCGCGTTGATATTATCGGAATTTTTCGCGCTCTTGTCTTTAAATTGAGTCATGCGCGACAACTCGCCGAAACCGGTGTGACACATAAGTACCCAAGTGAGCTGCGCCAGCTCCGGTATATGGCTTTGAATGAAGATCGTGTTTTTTTCAGGGTCAAGCCCGCAGGCAATGTATTGCGCGAGCTGCTCAAGAGTTCGTTTGCGCAGAAGCGCCGGGTCCTGCCTTACGGTCACGGCGTGCATATCGACTATACAGTAGAAGCAATCGTAATCGGAAGACAGCTCCACCCAGTTTTTTATTGCGCCCAAATATGACCCGAGAGTCAGTTCGCCCGAGGGCTGTATGCCGGAGAGTATGGTTTTTTTGTCATTCATCTGCATTGATCCCCGATCATATAAGATCATATTCGCCGGCAAGCTCTTTAAAGGCGGGAAGAGAGCGCGGGATCATATCCGGCGACACGCAGTAGGCGATACGGACATAGCCGGGTCCCGCAAAAGAACTGCCCGGAACAAGGAGTAGCCGCAAAGATTTCGCTTTGTTCACAAAGACTTTTTCATCCGGCTCGGGAGACTTCATCCAAAGATAAAACGCCCCGGCCGGATAAGTAGTCTTAAAACCTAAGGATGTGAGCGCGCCGTGCAGATTTTTTCGGTTTTGGTCATAGCAGTTTATATCAATGCTCGTTCTTATGCACCTTGCCGCCGCGCGCTGCATAAGAGACGGGGCGTTTATGAAACCGAGTACGCGCCCCGCAATGGCGGCGGCCTCGGCTATACGCGCGCCGTCCTCCGCCTGCGGCGGTATCGCGAGGTAGCCGATGCGTTCGCCGGGCAGCGAGAGGGATTTTGACCAGGAGTAGCAGACGATCGTGTTTTTGAAGCAGTTCGGCAGCCACACGGCGGAATGACCGTCGTAGCAGAGTTCCCTGTACGGTTCGTCGGAAATGAGGTACACGGGGGACCCCAATTCTTTTTGTTTTTCATCCAGCGCCTCGGAGATCGACCTGATCGTATTTTCCGAATAAACAACGCCTGTCGGGTTGTTCGGGTTGTTGATGATGACGGCTTTGGTTTTCTTAGTGACGGCTGCTTTGAGGAGCTTTGCGTCCGGCTGAAAATCGGGCTCCGCCGAGTGAACGGGCATTATGACTCCTCCGTAATTGTTCACATAGTTGCCGTATTCAAGAAAATACGGGGCGAAAACTATGACCTCGTCGCCGGGATTAAGCAGAGTTTTTAATATTATGTTCAAGCCGCCGGCGGCGCCGGCAGTCATGATAATATTTTCTTTTCCGAAAGTTCCTCCGAAGCGCTCGTTAAGCGAGGCTGCTACCGTGTCGCGCACATCGGGAAAACCCGCGTTGGTCATATATCCGTGCACGAGAGTGCTTTCCTCTTCCTCAAGTATATCGCGCAAAGCCCGGTTGACCTCCGGCGGCGCCGGGAAATTGGGGTTTCCGAGCGAAAAGTCAAAAACGTTCTCCCGCCCGTATTCTGCGGCGAGTCTCAAACCTTCTTCAAACATGGCGCGGATGGCGCTGTTTGAAGCGGCAAGTCTGATCATATTATCGGATATCATGGCGGCTCTCCTTATACGGTCATTTTAATATTTTATCATATCCTCCCGGCCTTGACAATCGTTCGGAGGTGAAATAATATTAACCTGACGATTGTTGACGTATGATAAGCCGAGAATGCATCAAATAAGTAAAACGGGGGAAATATCTGTGGCGGGTCCGGATTATTTTAAAGAAAAAGAGATGAGCATACCCAAAGGCGGGGTGCGCACCAGATTCGCGCCGAGTCCGACGGGTCATATGCATGTGGGTAATCTTCGCACCGCGCTGTACGCTTATCTCATCGCGCGAAAAAACGCGGGGCGTTTCATCTTGCGTATAGAGGACACCGACCTGAACCGCTTTACGGAAGGCGCGGTCGAAGCGATTTTTAAGACTCTGGATGAGTGCGGCCTGATATATGACGAAGGACCGGACAAGCCCTCGCCTTCAGGACCGTATGTCCAGACCGAACGGCGGGAAATATATTCGAATTACGCCGAGCTGCTCATAAAACTCGGCGGAGCGTACCGCTGTTTTTGCGAAAAGGACGCTCAAGGAGAAGATGGTCCCGGCGCCGGAGCAGGGAGAAAATATGACGGGCGCTGCGGACGCCTCTCCGAGAGCCGCATAAACGAATTGCTCGAAGCGAAGGTCCCTTTTGTTATCAGGCAAAAGATACCGCAAGAGGGCGAGACCTCTGTTTATGATGAGGTTTTCGGTAAGATAACGGTAAAAAACGATACGCTCGACGACAATGTTTTAATAAAATCGGACGGCCTGCCGACATATAATTTCGCCAATGTCATAGACGACCGGCTCATGGGAATAACGCACGTGGTCCGTGGGACGGAATATCTCTCGAGCGCGCCGAAATATAATCTCTTATATGAGTCGTTCGGCTGGGAACCGCCCAAATATATACACTGTCCGCCGGTCATGCGCGACGCGAACAACAAGATGAGTAAACGCCGCGGTGATCCGTCGTATGAAGATTTGACCGCGCTGGGGTACCTTGCTCCGGCTGTGATCAATTATGTCGCTTTGTTGGGGTGGAGTCCCGGCGGGGAGAGGGAGATGTTTTCTCTCTCCGAGCTGTGCGGAGTCTTTGACATAGCCGGCATATCAAAATCTCCCGCGATATTTGACATTGAAAAACTTGCTCACTTCAACAGCGAATACATAAGAGCGATGCCGGCGGAGGAATTTGCCGTCCTTGCGCGGCCGTACATACGAAAAGCTGTCAAAAACCCGTGTATCGACCCCGATCTTATAGCGCCGCTCTTGCAGCAGCGGTGTGAAAAGCTGTCGGATATACCGGGGAAGCTTGATTTTTTCGACACGACCGCGGAATATGATACTGAGCTTTACATCCATAAAAAATCCAAAACCGACGAGGCCGTTTCGTCCGAAATGCTGAAAGCGGCCCTGCCGGCGCTTGAGAGCGTTTCGGCGTGGGATGACGCCGGCATAAACCGCGCGATGGCCGAAACAGCCGAGCGCCTCGGAGTAAAAAACGCGACGCTGATGTGGCCGGTCAGGACAGCCGTTTCCGGAAAAGCGGTCACGCCGGGCGGAGCGGTCGAGATCTGCAGGATACTCGGAAAAGCCGAAACCCTTGCGAGGATAGAAAAAGGAATCGAAAAATTGAGATCGGCCGTTGAGCGCCGCGAGTCGGCGGAGGGCTGACGTGAAAACGCGGTGGCTTGCGGCTGCGGCGACGATTGCCGTTATCGTCGTTTTTTTCGGCTGCGACCGAAAGCCGGCGCCGGAAGCAGGGGTTTCGGAAACAGGCGCGCCTGAGGCTGCGGATACGGCGCCGCCTTACTCCGGGCCGGAGAGCCCGCCGCCGGCTGAGCGGATCATACACGGCGGCGGGGAGTTCGGCAGATTTACCGTAACAAATTCCGAAAACGCGCTCAGCGCCGCTTATGAGCGCGGCGCCCGTTATATCGAACTGGATTTTGTGCTGACAAAAGACGGCGAGCCCGTGTGCCTGCACGACTGGAACCGCAATTATCTGCCCGGACACTCAGACGATGACTTCCCGCTTGATCTTGAGGAGTTCGAGTCCTCTCTTATTTTCGGGGAATTGACTCCGCTTTCACTGAAGTCTCTCGCAGGTTTGCTGCGCGAATACGAGGGATTATATATCATTACCGATTGCAAAGAAGACAACCTGCGGATTTTGGAAAAGATCGCTTCGGCATATCCGGAGCTTATATCAAGGTTTATACCGCAGATCTATTTTCCGCAGGAGCTTGAAGCCGTGAGGGCGATGGGGTTTAAAAGCGTAATACTCACGCTCTACCGCTTGGACTGGGATATGAAAACGGATACGGATTTCATATCGGAATTTTCCGCGGCGGCCGGCTTATGGGGCGTGACTTTCCCTGTTGAACTCACTGAGCGGGAAGGATATGTCGAAGCTCTGCTCGCTTCCGGCGTATCACTTTATACGCATACGGTCAACGTTGAAAGCGAGATCTCGGCTTTGCTTAAGGTGGGCGTGACCGGAGTGTACACAGACCTTTATTGATTGACTTCTTCCGATACTTGACGAATACCCGTATTAAGTGTAGAATTGATATAAATATGATTATTGCCGGGCATAGATTTTCATTCATACGGAAAGGTCGGAATATAAATGGGGATCATTCCAACAATAACCTGTAAAAAATGCGACCGCCGGTACTCGGGATTAAAAAGCAGATGTCCTCATTGCGGCGCGGCCAGAAGCAAACCGACGACCCGGACCGCGGCGACGACTGCCGCCGCTCAGCCCGGGACGCCTGCGAACGCGAGGATGCAGGAGAATGCGAAATGGCAGGCGATTTTCGGAGTTGTCCTTTTGGTCGCCGTTATAGCGGCGGTCATAGCTCTTATAACCATCGGCCTTTCGGGAGAAGAGGAACCGGCCCCGACGCCGACCGTTGAAATAACGCCGCCGCCGCCGCCGACGCCGACGCCGACGCCGCCGACGCCGACGCCGCCGGAAGTCTCGGCGATACAAATAAACTACGGCAACGAACAAAGAACCGAATTCGCAATGAGCATCGGCAATAAAATACCGCTGAACGCGACGATATATCCGCTGGATCTTGAAGCGACTGCCAATTGGAGCAGTACAGACGAGGATATATGCACGATCGACAAAGACGGCGTCGTGACTGCGGTAGGCTCCGGTTGGGGCATGGTCATCGCCGAGTGCGGAGGAGTTGAAGCAAAATGTCACGTTTTGGTTTGGTGATTTTTCGCAGACCCGGGGCAAGCCGAAAAGCAGGCTGAAAATACGGATTGACAAGGGGGCGCTTATTTAAGTATAATGCCCCTTGTTAAAGCATCACCCGGACGCTTAGCTCAGCCGGTAGAGCTTCCGCTTGACGTGCGGAAGGTCACAGGTTCAAGTCCTGTAGCGTCCACCAAAAAATCCCTGAAATCTCAACGGTTTCAGGGATTGTGCTTTGTGTTTGTCATCCGGTGTTCGTCCCTGTCGGCATTTTATCCGCATTTTTGACGCTTCTGACAGGAGCCCCCGGAAGACAAACTCGGTATAACCGGATACAGATGATTTCCGAATTGAAGTTATATGCGAAATATATTATTATTTCCTTGGCGGGACAAGAAAGAGCGATGAATACACGCCGGGGCAAATAATGAGTTCCGGGAAACCGGAATAAGGCAGGAGGCGCGGCATGCGGTTTGAAAAACTGTTCACTCCCGTGAAAATCGGGAATTTGACGCTGAAAAACAGGGTGGTGTCCTCTCCCACATCTCAAAATGACATTAATCCGGACGGTACTTTAAATCCATACAACTGCGCTTATTACGCGCGAAAAGCCCGGGGAGGGGCCGCAATGGTCACGGTAGGCGACTGCATCGTCCACCCCTCCGGGAAGTCGCATCCGAACCATATCATGATCCGCTCCTCAAACTGTCTGCATTCGCTGATGCGCTGCGCCGAAGGGATACACCGCTTTAACGCCGTCGCGTGCTGCCAGCTCAGCCACGGAGGGATGACATGCAATCCCGAATTTATCGGATCGGAACGCCCGTGGGGTCCCTCTGAACACCCGGTCACTATCGGCTTTCAGACAGAAAAGGCCGTGCAAACGACTTCAAGAGAACTCACCGAAGACATGATAGAGGAGTTGGTCGAGTCTTTCGCGCTGTCCGCGCTGAACGCGAAGCGCTCGTATTTCGATATGGTACAGCTCCACGCCGGTCACGGATGGCTTATCGGGCAGTTTTTTTCTCCGAACATAAACAAACGCACGGACCGTTTCGGAGGAAACACGGAGAATCGCTGCCGGTTCGCGCTCATGATAATCGAGCGCATACGAGAGCGCTGCGGCGCCGGGTTTCCCGTGGAGCTCCGCATCAACGGCAGCGATTATCTGCCGGACGGACTGCAGACGGAGGAAGCGGTGAAAATATGCGGGATATTGGCGCCACATATCGACAGCATACATGTCTCAGCTTCCGTTCACTATGACAGAACGCAGCAGGATATCATGCAATCGTCAATGTTCATGCAGAGAGGTCATCTGCTGAAATACGCGGCGGCTGTGAAAGAGGCGGTCAAAAACATTCCCGTAACGGCCGTCGGCGGTTTTTCCGATCCCGTTATGATGGAAAAAGCCTTGACCGAGGGCAAAGCGGATATCATCGCCTTGGGAAGGCAACTTGTGGCTGATCCGGACACTGTGAATAAAGCGAAAAGCGGAAATTGCGACCGTATCAGGACATGCCTGCGCTGCGGGACCTGCCAGTCCCACCGTTTTATGAACGGCGCGATCCGCTGCAGTGTGAATCCGGAAACAGGTTATGAATATGAAGTCCGCTTCATGCCGCCGGCGCAAGGGAAAAAGAGAGTGCTGACAGCCGGAGGCGGACCTTGCGGTATGCAGGCGGCTGTCACGGCGGCGAGACGCGGACACGACGTAACGCTTTGCGAAAAGAGCGGAGTTTTGGGCGGCGCTTTGAATTTTGCCGAAGCGGTACCGTTTAAGCGCGACCTCTATGCCCTTATACGATCCTTGGAGGCGGAGCTTCGCTCCCTGAAAGTCGATCTGAGATACAATACGCAGGTCACGCCGGAATTGGTAATGACAGAAGGACCCGACGTCCTTATCGCGGCTGTCGGCGCTGTTAACATATGGCCGAGTATTCCGGGGATAAACAAAAAAAACGTTATTGCGGTCGACCGAGCGTATAAAACGGATACGGGAGACGCGGTCGTTATGATCGGCGGCGGGCTTTGCGGGATCGAGACGGCTTTATATTTGGCAATGAACGGGAAAAAGGTCACTGTCATCGAAATGGCGGAAAAATATGCGGCTGACGCCAATTTCCGGCACATTCAAAGCATAGACCGCGAGCTTGCGGCCTGCGGCGTATCGGTCAAGACCGAAACAAGATGCGTCGCCGTGACGGACGACGGCATAAAAGCCGCCGGTAAAGACGGCATTGAATTTTTCATCCCTGCGGATACGATAGTCGTTTCCGCGGGGATGAAACCGTTGTCGAGCGAGGTCGAAGCATTAAGGGACGCAGGCCCGGAATTTGTTGCCGCGGGCAATTGCTCAGCGGTCGGCACGGTGAGGGCGGCGATAGTTTCGGGCTATAACGCCGCGATCAATATCGCTGTTGTGTGACCGCGCCGACATACGGCAGCCCGGTAAATTATTTTATAAAAAAATCAGCTTAAATCTTATTTTGTAACAATAATGTAACGATACCGGTGTATATTGATAAGAGAAGCAAAAACATTTCGTAACCTTACCGAGGATAATGCAACCGGAGCGGCCCGATTTCGGCATTAAAATGCCGGCTGAAAGGGGAACAAAAAAATGATAGTAAGAATTGAGCCTGATGAAAAGAAAGAAAGCGAAAGGTGACTTAAAACACATCGGGTAATCCGAAACAAAAGAAACCGCAGCCGCGCGGCTGCGGTTTCTTTTGTTTCGGGACCCCGCGGTCCCGCAGCGGTCAGCGCCGGGCTTTTTTTTCGTAATAACGTTTGTCGGTGCAAATGAGTATATAGACCAGAAGGGAAACAGCTATCCAGACTGCGCTCACCCAAAACGCGAATCGTATGTCTGTCGCGTCGGAGATAACGCCGAGTATCGGAGTGCTGACGGCAAAACCGAGGTCTATGGAAGCGAAAAACGCTCCTGACGCCGTGCCGCGCCGGGCCGGCGAGCATCTTCGAAACATCATCGAATTCATTGCCGGGAGTATTGCGCCTTGCGCGAGTCCGATGGGTACGGCAAGTACGGAAAGCTGCGCCATGGACCGGACGAGCGGGAGTATCGACATACAGACCGTAAGCAAGGCTAAAAACGGTATAACTATTATGTCAGAGCCGCGTTTGTCGACTATCTTACCGACAACGAGCCTTGAAGCCAAAACGCCGACGGCGCTGAAAGTGTAAAACAAGCCGCTGTTGCCGAAACCTTTCCAATCGGCGAAAACGGTCAGGAAAGTGAATACGCTCGAAAAACCGAAGTACAGCAGTATCATAACGGCGGCGGGAGCGAAAACGCCGTATTCAAAGCCTAAGACAGTCTTTGACGGAGGAGGTTCGAGAAAGGGGTCCGAGATAAGATCGGTTTTCTCATCCGGGTTTTCATCATACAAGCCCGCCCGGACGTCTTTTTGCATTTTTTGTTTGCGTTCATATGTTATCAGGCTGCCGAAAATACCTGCCGCAAAGGTGATGCCGGCGCAAATAAAAAACAGATTCTTATAGTCCTCGATCGTTCCGCCGGCAATGATGAAAAGAGCGATCGCCGGCGCCAGGATCTGGCCGACCGTGGAATTGAGGCTGTAGTATCCGATACCTTCGGCTAATCTGCTTTTCGGCACGACGTCGGCGGCAACGGCGCCGGCGCAGGTGGATTGAAAACCGAAACCGACCCCGCCCGTAAGACGCAGCGCGATTATAAAGGCTATCGCGGTCGTGAAACCGAAGCCTGCACAGCTCAGCGCGCATAAAAAAGCGCCGGCGACAAGAAGCCGGACCCTGCCGAACTTATCGCAAAGAACGCCCGCCGCGGGACGCACCGCAAGGGCGGTGAGAGAGTAGGCCGACATTATCAACCCCGAAAAGAAAGCTCTGCCGGTCAGAAACATCATGTATAGCGGCATAGCCGCTATACATGCGTTGTTGAAAAAGTTGATGCAGCCTGACGAGAGCATAACGACAGTGTAGTCTTTTGTCAGCAGCCGTTCTTTTTTCGGCTCCCCGCCGGCATCGGGTTTTTCGCTTTTATATGTATTCATTGTTCTGCCGTCCGTCTCTTCCGGCGAGCGCCGGATCATAAAAGATATCATGCTTACAGTTTACACCATGAGTCAAGCGGATAAAAATCGGTGTTTTATGACGACTCACATCTTGAAAAACGGAAGGCATTGAAGTATAATCGACGCAAGGCATAAACAATACATTGATCGAAAACAACCGCGAAGCGGTCGACGATGGGAGGAGAACTATGTTCGGGCTGTATTTCGGACATTATCTTTCGGAACACGGCATAGTACCGGAGGCGGACATTGCAAAAATCGCGGCTCTGCCGTATCCCGCGTTTACAGACGAGCTTGTCGGGAAAAAACTGCTCACGAGGGATGAAGCTCTCAAACATTTATCGGAATTTAAAGCGGAATATGATCTCAGTGATGATGACGTCGAAGCGATAAACAGCGGAGACTTGAAAAAAATCATCCCTGTATTCATATTCTTTGACGCTTCGGAGGCTGTGGACGAAACCCTGAAAGTTTACCAAAGAGACAGCGGTATTACAGAAGCGGAAGTGGAAAAACTAAGGAGCTCCGGGGAATACAAAAATCTGCTTCCGGGTTTCATATACACCGATCCCGTGTATTACAACCGTTTTGTCGGGAAAACGATCGAAGGAATAATCCGCTGTATATCGGACAAGGTGATCTTAAAAAAAGCATACGCTGCACAAAAATTTGATTTTGAGCATTTGGCCTGTCAGGAATTAAAAGGCGAGCATCGCATCTTTCTCGGTATTTCGGGCAGTGAGGACAGTCTGCACGCGGTAGCGGGCAAGTACGCGAAAAGAGAGCTGCCGAAAATGATAGACGCTGCTTATGAGGACAGTCTGTGCGAATTCATAAACTGCATAAACGGATTGTACGCATCTGAACTCAGTAACGAGAATATAAGGTTGGAGATTTCGCTGCCGGCACACGGTTCTGATAAAACGCTCGTGTCGGAAAGCTCGTTGTATTGCTTGCCTGTTACCGTTGACGGCGTTGAAACAGTTTTTATTTTTTCATTTGACAATAATGTGAGTATCATATAACAGCAAACCTGGGAAAGGGGAAAGGCAAAGTGGCAAGGTTTCTTATTATCGACGATTCGGAATTATCAAGATTCATAGTGCGGGAAGCGTTGGAGGAAGCGGGGCATACGATTGTCGGCGATGCGTCGGACGGCGCTGAAGGGTTTGAAAAATTTAAGGAATTGCGACCGGACATAACGACATTGGATATTACGATGCCTGTTATGGACGGAATCGAAACTTTGGAAAGAATTCTTGAGATCGATCCGAACGCAAAGGTCATCATGCTTTCAGCGTCGGCGCAAAACAGCAAGATTTCGGAGGCGCTTATCCTCGGAGCCTTTGAATTTCTGCAAAAACCCTTTGAAAAGGAGCTGCTTTTACAGATCGTATCCGACATATTGTCCGGCGCTCAATGAAGCGCATGCTTTTCCGCGTAACAACTGCAGCGTAAGGAGTGATTTTGAGTTATGCGTCAAAATGCTTATTTTAAACTCAATACTACAAACGACGGGCTGTATCTGACTGTATATCCGCAGTCGGACGGCGGAGATCCGGTATCATTTCTTGAAATCAATCTTTATTTGGCTAAAACCAAAATCGAACGGATAGATAAAGAGGCATTAAAAAATGCTTTGGCGCACATATCGGGACAGACCGAGATCAAATTGAGCGACATTATCATTCCGCCGGTCGACGAGAGCATTTCGGTGAAAATGTCGGAAGATAAGATGAAAGCTTTCGTGAGAGTCTATCCGGAATCAAACGATGGGAAAAAACTCGGCAAAAACGAGTTCATTGAAAAGCTTTCCGTCGCCGGGGTAAAACACGGGATCATTGACGAGGCTGTTGACAATTGGCTGCAAAACAGGAGTTACTGCACCGATTTTCCGGTAGCGGAGGGCACCCCGCCGGAGCAGAGCAGGGACGCTGTTATTGAATACCATTTTGATACTGACAATGATTTTCGGCCGGAGACGGACGATGACGGTAATATCGACTTCCACCAGTTAAATCTTCTCAATCAGGTCTCAGCCGGTGATGTTTTGGCCGTCCTGACGCCGGCTTATGACGGGCAGCCCGGAATTAATGTCCCGGGCGTTAAAATACCGTCGGCAAAACCTCTCAGACTGCGACTGAAATACGGTAACAACACGGAAATCTCCGAAGACGAGTGCGTGCTTACCGCAAAAGTCTCCGGACATGTGGAAATGCAGTCGGGAAAGATAACAGTCAACAATGTTTATACAGTAAAAGGAGATGTGGGACCGGGTACCGGTGACGTAGATTATGACGGCACAGTCTTGGTAAAGGGTGATGTGCTGGCCGGATATTCCGTTAAGGCTACGGGCGATATATATGTTAGCGGCATTATGGAGGCCGCGTTCCTGACAGCGGGCGGAAAGATCATTCTGGCGAAAGGAGTGCACGGAGAGGCCAAAGGCCGCCTTAACGCCGGCGGAGACATAGTGTCGAAGTTCATTCAAATGTGTACGGTCGTCTCGGGAGGCAACATCTCGGCCAACAGCATACTGCACAGCAAAGTATTTGCAAAAAGCAGCATACTGGCGGACTTTAATCCCGGGTATGTCAGCGGAGGGGAATTAAAAGCGACTGCTCTTATATCCGTGAAGGTCGTGGGGTCCGCCACGTCGGGCGCGCACACTCTGCTTGAGACCGGACCTGACCGGACCCTCATGGATGAGTATCATGAGCTTGAAAAACTGCTCGTCGAAAAGAGGACCGAGCAGAGAAGACTGCGTCAGATAGCGGGAGAGGCGGCCGAAGCGGACCGGGGACATGCGAAGCAGTCGGCGCCTCCGGGCATTTCGACCCGACTGGAAAGGACAAACGCCGAAGTGGAGGAGCTGATGAAAAGCTATATCCGTCTTAAAGCGGAGATCGAGACGGACAGTTCGGGGAAGATAGTGGTCAAAAACACCATACACGAGGGGACCAAGATAATAATGTCCAATGTGTCATACTATGTTCACGACGCCGTGTCGGCTTGTCAGTTCACAAAGGAAGGCGCGGAAGTCAAATGCTACTCTCTTTAGGGCGTCCCCGCGAAAAACCTCAGTCCGGCGACATGCGCATGAGAGTGATCGCGCGCCGGCGCCGTCCCGCTACCCCGGATACCCGGGTAAATCAATAAATCAAGGTTGACATCGCGGGGAGCGCGCGTTATAATACAGAAAATTTAATTATTGTTTACCGGTTGACAGTCGGGCGATTCGGCTGCTCAAGTTTACGGCTTTAGGGTGGGGAGCTTTTATAAGCTCTTTATTTTTTTCGGCGCGGCGGCACATAAGGTAAAACAAAGCCTTAACGCGGATATCAAAACGGAGAATTTGATCATGAAGATAATCGTTGTCGGGTGCGGAAAAATAGGCTATACGATCGCGCGGGCTTTATCAGAGGAAAAGGGCGTTCATGTGGTCGTTGTGGACAACGACCGCAGTGTTTTTGCCGGCGCGGTCGAAGCCTTGGACATAAAGACCGTTACGGGCAGCGGGCTTTATGAGAAAACGCTTGTTGAAGCCGGAGCGAAAAGCGCGGATCTTATCGTAGCCGCGACAGGCGTAGACGAGGTGAATATTCTGTGCTGCATCATGTCAAAGCGCCTCGGCACGAGGCGAGCGGTCGCGAGACTCAGAAAACCGGAATACGCCTTTGAATACAACAAGCTTTGGAACGATTTGGGAATCGACGGCGTCATCAATCCCGACCTGCAAACGGCAAGGGAGATATCAAGGCTTTTGAGATACCGGACCGCCGACGGCATCGACACTTTTATTAGCGGTATGGTGGAGCTTGTTTCTCTGAGAGTTTCGGAAACGCCTGATTTTTTTGTCGGCAAACGCGTGTCAGAGATTTTTCGCAAGGATATGGGTATTTTGCTCGCGGTCGTTGAAAGAAACAATAACGCGATGATACCGAACGGCGATTTTATTCTTGAGGGCTCCGATGTTATCAGAGTATTGGGACGACCGTCCGAGATCATGAGCTTTTTTACGATCATAAGAGAAAAACCGAGAAAAATGCAGGAAGTGGTGATCGTAGGCGGAGGAAAGATCACGCATTATCTCGCCGAGCTTTTGGATACGCACAATTTAAAACCGAATATCAAGATAATTGAAAAGAACATGGAGAAATGCGAAGAACTGTTTGAGACTCTTTCCGAGATCAATCGCCGCTGTCTGATCATACACGGCGACGGCACAAATGAAAACATCCTCACATCTGAGGATGTTGATAAGGCGGACGCGTTCATTTGCCTCACGGACAGAGATGAGGAAAATGTCATCATTTCGCTTTACGCTTTACGGCTGAACGTAAAAAAGGTGATAACTAAGGTCAACCGAATCGACCGGGGTATGGTGAAAAGTCTCGGGCTGAACAGCATTATTGACCCGCAAAGCATAGCGTCGGATTATGCAGTCCGCTATGTCAAGGGCTTGGCCGGCGCTCTCGGGGGCAATGTCAGGATGATGCGCAAGATATACGCCGGGGAAGACGGAAACGTTGAAGCCGCGGAATTTCATTTGACCGGAGAGGCAAGATACCTCAATGTGCCGATCAAGGACTTGAAACTGAAAAAAGGTATACTGCTGGGCTGTATCAACAGGAATAATGAGATCATAATCCCTTCGGGTGAAACAAGGATGCAAAAAGGCGACAAAGTGATAGTCATAGCCAAAACCGGTGATATTCATGATTTTGCCGGTATAATGCAGCCGGCTTGACCGATATGATACGCTGCCGCGGGGCGGGGACGTTATATGATCGGCCGGACCGAGAGTAAGGACGGCTCTAACCGGAAATGAACAGCAGACTGGTCATTAAACTAATCGGAAACATACTGATAATTGAAGCGTTGTTTATGTTTTTTCCGCTGCTCGTTTCGCTGATTTACGGCAGAGGGGATCACACGGCTTTTATTTTTTCTCTTTTGATCACGGCCGTTGCCGGAGCCTCGGCGTCCTCGGTAAAACCGAAGGATAATAAAATAAGAACAAGAGACGCCTTCACGGCCACCGCTCTTTCATGGATAATCATATCGTGCTTCGGCGCTCTGCCGTATTATTTTTCGGGCTGCTTCAGCAGCGTTATAGACTGCGTTTTTGAATCCGTTTCGGGGTTCACAACGACCGGCGCCACGATTCTTATCGACGTTGAGATAATGCCTGAGGGTATTTTGTTTTGGCGGAGCATGTCGCAATGGATGGGCGGATTGGGGATACTGCTGCTGATACCGGCGCTGATGCCGTCGATACACGCGTCGTCGGTCAATATTCTAAGGGCTGAGTTAACGGGACCCTCGCCGCACAAGATCGTTCCCGGGATAAGAGAGACCGCCAAGATAATATATACCATATACTTTGTGATGACCGCCGTGCTTTTTATACTTCTTTTGATTTCGGGCCTTTCGGTCTTCGACAGTTTGATAAGCACTTTTTCGACAGCCGGGACCGGCGGGGTTTCAAACAAGAATGCGAGCGTCGGAGCTTTCGGCAACGCCTCAGCTGAAATAATACTCACGGTGTTTATGTTCCTGTTCGGGATCAGTTTTTCACTGTATTATCTCCCGTTTGCCGGAGATTTGAAAAAACTCGTAAAAGACGAGGAATTGAGACTCTATCTCGGCATGGCTTTTGTCTGTGTTATAATCATAACGATAAACACCTCGGGTATCTACGGCGGTTTTCTCAAAGCGCTCAGATATACGGCGTTTCAGGTTTCAGCCGCCGTATCGACGACGGGGTTTATAGACGCGAATTTCAGCCTTTGGCCGGCTATGAGCCAGATTCTTTTGATATTCCTGATGTTTACGGGAAGCTGCGCGGGCTCCACCGGCGGAGGGATCAAGATAGTCAGGGGCCTTTTGCTTTTTAAAATGGTCAAAGTCGAACTGCATAAGGTATTCCATCCCGATAGCGTCAAGACAGTTAAGCTCAACGGGAAAAAGATAAATCCGGAGATCGTTTCGAAAGCCGCTTTGTTTTTCTTCCTGTATTTTGCGATTCTGCTGCCGTCGACGGCGCTCATTGCCGCAGACAGCAAGGATATACTGACAAGCGCGGAAGCGGTTTTCGCGTCGCTTAACAACATAGGGCCGGAATTCGGACTCATTGGCGCAGCCGGCAGCTATTATGAATTCTCTGTATTATCAAAGATAATACTCTCGTTTAACATGGTGGCGGGCCGGCTTGAGATCATCCCCGTATTGGTATTGTTTACCCCCGCCGCGTGGAAAAAGACTTGACAGACTTACCGTATCCGGTAACCGGATAAAAAAATATATTACGAGGTTAACTTTATGTCAGACTATGTGTTGATGTCAGATTCAACGACAGACCTGCCGCCGGGCATGGCGGACGAACTGGGAGTGGAGATCGTGCCGCTGTCATATATCATAGACGGCGAGGATTATGACGACGTTTGGGGAAAAGTGTCCGAAGACGGAAGAGTATCCCCGAGCGCGAAGGAGTTTTACGATCTCATGCGCTCCGGCAAAACGCCGACAACATCACAGATCAACGAAAGCCGTTTTATCGAGTTTTTTTCGCCGCACCTCAAGGCGGAAAAAGATATCATCTTTTTGGCCTTTTCAAGCGGCTTGAGCGGTACCTTCGAGCAAGCTGTCAGCGCGGCCGGCCGGCTGCTCACCGAATTCAATAAGAGAAAAATAACCGTGATAGATTCCCTGACGGCGTCCATGGGCGAGGGTTTGTATCTGTATAAAGCCGCATTAAAGAAAAAAGCCGGCGCGCTCTATGAAGAGCTTGTTGAATATATGAAAGAAATCCGCATGAAAATACACGGCCGCGTCACCTTGGACGATCTTCAGTTTTTAAAGCGCGGCGGCCGGCTGAACGCGCCGGCGGCTTTCGTAGGCAACGTTTTGAATCTCAAACCGATAATTACCGTCGATGAAATGGGCCGGCTCATTGTTTTAAAAAAAGTAAGAGGACGGGAAAACGCGCTGTCCGTTTTGATCGACGAAGCCGCCGAGATCGCCGACGATACGAAAAACGATCCCATTTTCATATCACATTCCGACTGCCCGGACACGGCTGAAAAGATCAAAGAGATGCTCAAGTCGCGCTTCGGCACGAAAACCATCATAACAAGCTATATAGGCCCCGTCATCGGCTCTCACGCGGGTCCGGGCACGATAGCGATTTTCTTCTCGGGCAGGGAGCGCTCCGCGGCGCATCCTTGATATATGAAAAAATTCGCCGGTTCATAATGTGCTTTCAGTAAAGAATTATGAAGGAATAAGCGTCAAGTCATGAATACTGCAAATAAGCGATCGGTGATACCGCTTATCATAATAATATTATTATGCGGCGCGGCTTGTTCGTCTGTCCAAACAATGCCGGCGCTTACCGTTCCGGAAACGCCGGCCGGCGATGTTTCCGAGCTTGGTGAAAGCTCGGTCTTAACAGAAAAACAAGCGAATACATTCCGCGAAACCGGTGAAACGATATCGGGTTCCGATGAAACAGCAGCCGAAGTTTCCGTAACTCCGCGCCCGGCCGGGGACTCGAAACAGGGAGAAAAGCCGGAGGGAACCGGTTTCGCTGAAACTCCGGCCGCGGCGTCTTCCGGCCCTGTCATCCTGACCGTCAGCGGTGAAGGGACAAAAGGCGAAACAGCTTGGTCATTTGTCCAATTGGAAGCTATGTCAGATGGCTACCGTGAATTTGTCTATTCAACGACAAACAACTGGCCGAGCTTCGGTCAAATGGAAGCCGGCGGCGTTTCGCTTCCTTATTTCCTGCAGCAAGCCGGAATAAAAGATAACGCGGTAAGTTTTAAGTTTATGTCAACAGACGGGTATTACGCGGTGCTGACGTACGAGCAGATTTTCGGCACGCGGTATTCATTTGCGAACCACGGCGCTTTCGGCAGCAGCGGAGCGTTTCCGGTCGAACCGGTCATCGCGTGGGTCTGGGGAGACGCCGGAAAAGCGAGACGGGAAAACATCCGCCCGTTTTTCGGACAAAGCGGCCCGTGGGAAGTGAATACAGCGTCATTTGTCAAAGACCTCAGTAAAATCGAGGTTTCGACCGTACCGGCGGGCAGTTGGGCGGCGCCGGAAGTTTCCGTGCCGGATACCGGTCCGGTCTCCGCCGGGACGGAGCTCATGTTTTTACATGAAAATATGGACAGTGTTCGCATATATTACACTCAAGACGGCAGTGAACCGGATTATCTCAGCTCTGTTTATAACCCTTCCGCAAGCTATTTTCAGCCGCAGCTCAATGTCCCGCTCACACTGACGGAAAGCGTTACAGTCAAAGCTTTTGCCGCCGGCTTCGGAAAGGATAAAAGCCAAACCGTAACATTTGACTATATCGTGGAGCAGTAATGATACATATGATACGCCGCGCAGTTATCGCGCTGTCGATATTATGTTTGCCGGTTGCGTTCGGCTGCGACCGCGAGACTGCCCGTTCATTGCCGGAACAGACGGAACAAAATGAAATTACTTTTTTGTTTTTCAGCGATACACAGGCCGAACCGGAGACCGGAGACTATTCCGGGGTCGGGGCGCTGATTTCGGAAGCTGTCGCGCGTTTTTCCCCGGAGCTTGTCATTTTCGGCGGGGATACGGTCAACGACGGCGGAGACGCCGGGGAATGGCGGGATTTCAAAAAAGCGGCCGCGGAGTTGCTTTCGGGTCCTTTAATTGCCGCGGCGCCGGGAAATCACGACAATTATCCCCTGTTGGCAGAACAGTTCGACTATCCGTCTTACGCGCCGGAAGCACCGGGAGAGGGTTTTTTTTATTCCTTCAGCCGGGACGGGGTGTTTTTTATCGTTTTGGACAGCAATATCATGGGAGCCGCAAATAAAACGGATATCGACCGGCTGCGAAATGATCTGTCCGATAAAGCGGCAATACTTGCCGATTGGCGTATCGCGGTGATGCACCATCCCGTGTGGCCGGTTACGGACAACCCGAAGGACACGCAGAGGGCTGAAACCATGCGTGAGTATTTTCTGCCGGTTTTGGAGGAACACGGGGTCGATCTGATATTGTGCGGTCATCAGCACGTCTATTCCCGCAGTTTCCCGATGCACGGGGATAACGTGTCGAAATACGGTCCGGGTATCATCCAAATAATGGCGGCTTCAGGTGCAAAAGAATCATATGCGGCGGCGGAGCGTGATTATATTACGTCTTTAGGCGACGCTCCGAATTATCTGTCAGTAACGGCTTCTGCCCGGGAACTGAGGGTCACGGCCTGTAACGGAAACCATGAGCCGTTTGACAAAACCGTTATAATGAGGTAACAATGCTGAAAGTCAAATTTATTCTCCCGGTTTTTGTGCTGTTATTGTCGGCATGCGCGCCCGGCGCTTTACCGGACGATGCGCCCGGGTATGCGGTTTCCGAAGCGCCGGATTTTACCGAAAACGACGACCGGCGTATACGCGTTGTCAGCACGGACGGATCGGAGATCTTCAGTTTTACGTATGCGGAACTCAAAAATGCGCAGATCGTGTCTTTTTCTCATGTTTACTCAACCGTGAATAATTGGCCGTCGACACGTTTTTTTGCTGCCGAGGGGTACAGCGTAACGGATATTTTGACGGAGGCGGGCGTATACGGGACCGCGCAAATGGTCACATTCCGCGGTGAGGACGGATATGAGGTCAGTCTGACGGCGGAGCAGTTGTTTTCAACGAGGTATTTTTATCCGAATGTGAATGAAAACGGGGAAGACGCCGAGCCGGTTTTACCAATAATCGCATATCGTTGGCGCGAGGGTTCGGACGATTTGACGTCTGTGAGGGAGGAGGGCCCGTGTCTCTTTATAGGACAGACCGATCCTTTCGAACATACAAACCCCGCGTTTGTTGAAAATATTTCCGAGATCGTAATTTCAGACGCTCCCTGTGAAAAGTGGCCGCCGGCTTCGACCTTTCCTTTGCCGGGCCCGATCGCCGAAGGTGAAACCGTTAAGCTGCAGCACCCCGATTACGGACTTGTTAAGCTGCACTTTACTTTAGACGGCAGCGATCCCACGGCATTATCGCCTATGTATAACCCGAGTACATACCGGCCGGAACTCAATGTCCCCATTCCCGTGCCGGGGCCGACCGTGATCAAAGCGATCGTTATCGGTTACGGTAAAACAGACAGCGAGATCGCCGTCTTTGAATTCACGCCGCAGGATTAACCGCCGGAGGCCGCAATGAAAAACATTAAGTTCTTTTTGCTTATTACAGGAACGGTGTGCGCCGCGCTTTTGTCAGTTGCCTGCGGTGCGCCGGCAGCGGGCAGATCACATGTCACGGACAGCGGTGATCCGGCTTATGAAGCCTTGACGATACAAATAGAGGGTCTGCGGGAGCTCGGCGGCGGTATAGCGGAAATTACCGTCGCTGAGCTTAGGACGTTGCCTCAATATGAGCTTGCCGCAAGTTACAGGCGCACGACCGGTCTGTATGAGGAGTTTTTAATGACAGGACCGCTCTTGAAAGACGTTATCGCTTTTGCCGGAGGTAATCTTGACGATTGCGCCGGACTCGGTATGACAGGCCGCGACAATTATTATTGTCTGTTCTCCCGAGAAGTGATAGACGATACCCCTGACCTTATGATCGCCGTCACTGTCGACGGTCTGGCGAAATTGGACGATGACAAATACCCCGCTTGGGCGGCAGTTCAAGGGCAGTTCGGTCCTTATTGGGTCAAACAGCTGGAAAAAATCATTATGTATGAGGAAATACCTGAAAAAAACATCAAAAACGTGTGGGTGTTTGCCGGCCTGACGGAAGGAATAGCCGGTATTGAATATGAATACTACGGCTCGCGGGATAATGCCATGGATTTGGAGCAGATTTTCTCGCGCCTTGACTATGTTGACAGCAAAGCTTTTTTTACCATGAAATCCTCTGACGGTTTCAAGAAAAACGAGGCGATGAACATGGTGAAATCGCGTTATTATATAAAGACAGACGGAGAGGACTCTCCGACTAATGTGGCGCCGTATGTCAAACTCGGGATGAATGTCCGGAAAATCGCTTGGTTTTCCGCCAACGCCGACGCCGTTTTTTTCCCGTATATGCTTGCGGAATATATGGATACAAAAACGGTGAAAGGTGAGACTGGGATACCGTTGGATGAGCTGCTGTATGAGGTTGAGATCGATACGGTCAAAGCTGCGGAATTTGAAATCATCGGGAGATCCGGTGAGCGTTGCCGTGCGCCGGGAAGCGAGCTGAAAGACGCTATCATGATCCCGCTGCCCGGCGGGGGCGCGAAGGTCATTTGGACGGAAAGCAGCGATCATCCGGATACGGATGATCTTCTCAGAATAAGGTTGGTTGAGGATAAATGAAAATCCGCAATAACCCGCGCCGGATCGTTTCCGCCGCCCTGAGTATATTTTTTGCCGCCGCGCTTTCCGGTTGCGCCTCCGAAACTTCAGCGCTTACTGAGGCGGAGGGTATCGCCGTCACTGCGGTTTGCGGGATAGATTACACTGACTTCACCGATATAAGCCGTATGGCTCTGCCGAAAGAGCGCGCGGAGAAATTTCCGGCAGTGATCAAAGTATATAAATACGCGGATTTGTACGCTTTTATCGTTAAACCCGTGGCTTACAACGGCCCTGTCACGCTTGCCGCGGTCATCGACGCCGAAAGCGGTAAAAGTCTCGGTATCGAAATAATTGAGCACAATGAGACGCCGCATTATGTGAGGGATATGGACAGTTCGTGGTTTACGGGACGCTTCGCCGGCAAAACGGTATCGGAATACCTGAAACTCGTGCGGCTTAACGCCCGCGCGGATAACGAAATCGTTGCGATTACCGGAGCTACCGTTACGACCGAGGGCATAATCAACGGCGTCAATGCGGCTTTCGGGGTTTTTGAGGAATATGTTTCCGGTAAAACCGCCGAAGAAGTCCCGTATATGGTGCGCTTTGAGCCCGGAGAGGGCGACGGCCCGGTCGAGACAGAGAGCCTTGCGATTCGCGCAAACGGAGTTGTTTTGGCAGAGATCGGTTTGGATGAAATTCGCGCCCTGCCTTCCGTTAAGCGCACAATGAGCATAAGGTCAACCGCGGGGACGACTTCGCACAGCTTCAGGGGGACCCTGCTCTCCGGTGTTTTGCATCTTGTTGACCCCGAATTGACGGAAAAATATACGCGGGTTTTGGCCGTCGGTGTTGACGACTATATTTCCGGCATCGATATGGATGAAGTCAATGCCGAAAACAGCGTTTTTATCATGTATGAGGACAATGACGAGCCTTTGCTGAAGAAAAACGGCGAATCCGGAGGTATGCGCGTCGTGACCGTCAACGATGTATTCGGTCAGCGTTTTACCAACTACCTGCTGGAAATCGCGCTTGAAAACGGGGGGCCGTACCGGTGACTAAACTCAAGGCTGTGATATCCGGCCTGCTGCTGATCGTTTTTTTGATTTTGACACTGAGCGGGGCGCTGCTTCATATCGGAAAAACCGGCATGATATGGGGGATAGCCCGGCACGCGCTGCGAGACGCCCACGCTTTGGCGGCGGTCCTCATGCTCCTTTTGCTCGTCGCGCATTTGTTTTTGAACCGGCGTGTTTTTTTGAAGGAGTGGAAAGCTCTTTTAAAGTGCGGGACAAAAAATGAAAAACACGAAAAACGCGAATAAAGCGGTTTATCTTACGCTCGGCTTGTTGCTGATCGCAGTATCGGTATTAGCTGCGCTCAACCGAGGCGACGCCGGTCTGAAACGGGCTTTGGAGGAAAACCGTGAATTCCTTATCTTAACTGACGGCGAACCGGCGGTTACGGTCGGTCTTTCCGATTTACTTGATTTGCAGCCCCGAGAATTCAGCGCCGTGATGTCCTCGAGTATGACCTCACCGCGTGAAGTCATATTTAAGGGCGTGGAGCTCAGGCTGATTTTAGCCGGACTTGACATCGATGCGGCGGATGCCGCGTATATTGTTGTTACCGGCCTGGACGGATATGTTACGCCGCTTACGCCGGAGGAAGTTTATAAACCGGAAAATGTCTTTATGTGTTTCGAAACGGACGGCGAAATAATGAAAACACTCGGCGAGGGCGGCTTTGGCCCGTTTATGCTTGTTTTGCCGAATGAGCGGTTTGCCCAACGCTGGTGCAAATATGCGGAAACCGTGGACATAAGGTTTAAATAGCGTGGCTCACGCGGGAGGGCTTGATTTTGCATATCTTTTTACAGGGGCCGAAAAATACAGGTAAGAGTACGGTGATCCGAAAAACATTGGATATCCTTACGGAACACTCGCCGATAACCCTCGGCGGTTTTTTTACATGGAGTTCCGGGGGCAGCGAGCCGGATATCTTTATGCGTCCGGCTGAAAGAGACAGGGGAAAAGAGGTTTACCGAATTGCCGGTTATAGCGCCGAATCGGGCGGACTTGACTGTGACATTGATGTATTTGAGAATATCGGGACACGCCTTTTGACCGAGTGCGCCGGGGCGCAGCTGCTCATAATGGACGAACTCGGAAAATTGGAGAGCGGCGCGCCGGTTTTCAGACGGGCAGTATTAAACGCTTTATCCGGTGATATACCGATACTCGGGGTGCTGCGACTCGGAGATGTCCCGTGGCTTGCGGAAATAAGAGATGATTCGCGTGTCACGCTTATTGATGTGAACAAAAAAAACCGCGACTCACTGCCGCGGGAGATCGCCGGCACGCCGGCGTTCGCTCTTTGGGTTTCCGGCGTCAATTAAACAGTATAATAATTGCCGCCAAAACCGCACAGAACAGTATAAAATAAATCATATCCGCCGCTCGCATTCGCAGCCGCCTGTAGTTTGTGCGGCGCGGATATGCCCTGAAAGCCCTCGTTTCCATGGCGATCGACATTTGCTCCGCGCGGTTTATTGCTCCTGCCGTTACGGGAAGAATAAGGCTTATATATGCCGAGGCGCGGGTTTTCAGACCCGTTTTTTTTACGCGCAGACCGCGCATACGGGCGGCGCAGAGAACATCCCCCGCTTCTTCCCGCAGTATCGGCAGAAACCGCAGGGCCGCAAGTATCGTGAAAGCTATCTCATACGGCACTTTACACTGTGTAAGCGCAAGCAGATAATCGCGCGTACGCCCGGTCTGCACTATCAGGGCGCCGAGGGCGATAATAAGCAGGCGCAGAGATACGGAAACGGCGGTGAAAAAACCTGAATCTGTTGCGAGCGTTATTCCGCTTATCGTAAGCATGGGGTCGCCGCCGCGATTAAACAGGCACTGAATAATAAAAAGCGAAACAATAAGCCCGAAAAAGCCGCGCAGCTTGACCCAAATCACGCCCGGTCCGACGCCTCCGGCAATAAGGATGATCGTCGATAAAACAAACAGGGCCGAAAGCGCGGCGGGCCCGGTCAGAAACACGGCTGCGGTCGACAGGCCGATAAGAACAGAGATTTTTATGCGAGGATCCAAACGCGCGAGATTCAAAGAGCCATCACCAACTCCCTGTCGGCTGTGCGGGCGATAAAATCCGCTTCGTGGCTTACGAACACGACGCCGCAGTCTGTATCCCGCCGCAGATTTTTTAACATATCTCCCAACTCGCGCCGGCGATATACGTCAAGACCCGCGGTCGGCTCGTCAAGCACCAAATAATCCGTACCCAACGCCAAAACAGCGGCTAAAGCGAGCCGCTGTTTTTCCCCGAAACTCAGCTTACCGGGATAGTCGTCCCGGTAAGAAGCCAATCCGAAATAATCCAGATACCGGGTTGCCCGCCGCTCAGTCTGTTCATTATTAAGGCCCATATTTTTCAGCCCGTATGCCGTTTCGTTATAAACCGTGTCGCGGAAAAGCTGCCGATTCGGATTTTGAAACACATAACCGATCTTTTGCCCTATTTCAAACAGATCCATGCCGCTTATATCCGCGCCGTTTATCAGAATGCGGCCTGTCTGCGGGCGCAGCATCCCCGTCAGCAGTTTTGTCAGAGTTGTTTTGCCGATTCCGTTTTTCCCGCGTACCGCCACGATCTCGCCGCGATCAAAATATGCGGAAAAACCGGAAAGCACGGGTTTTGCGCTTCCGGGATATCTGTAAGTTACATTTTCGATCATTATCATGGCAGCAACCGCAATTCCGAAAGCAGATTCTCCCTGCTCAATATTTTATCCGGCGTATCGCAGGCGGCGACGCCTCCGTCCTTCAGCAGCAGCCATCTGTCCGCGTATGTCACGAGCTTCAGATCATGCTCGACCGTGATCACTGTTTTACCGCGGCTCCGCTGTTTTTCGATCGCCGTGCGCACCTGAATTCGCCCCTCTTCGTCAAGGCCGCTCATCGGTTCATCCAAAATCAGGACGGGAGGGTCGAGAATCAGCGCCGAAGCTATTGTCAAAAGTTTTTTTTCTCCGCCTGAGAGACGGGCGGGGTCAAGGTCCCGTACTTCGCCGAGGCCAAACTCCGCAAGCATTTCATCCACCGCCCGCCTGATCTCATCCGGCGGCATACAAAGGTTCTCCGGTCCGAACGCCAGTTCGTCCTCAACGGTCGTGCATATGATTTGGCTGTCGGCGTCCTGAAACACCATCCCGGCCCGCAGGGCGGTCTCAGACAAACCGGCGGCCGCCGGTTTGATGTTCGCTACAGTGACTTCTCCCGTTATTTCACCTTTTACGGCATGGGGAATGACGCCGCACAGAATATTGCAGAGCGTTGTCTTGCCGCTTCCCGAGAGTCCGGCGATCACAAATATTTCTCCCGGAGATACGGAAAAACTGACGTCTCGCAGCACGGGTTTCCCGTTGCCGTAGGAAAATGATAAGTTTTTCACTTCAACGGCGTTCACTTCAGATCTCCGGGATGATATTAAATCTGCGTAAAGCGCGGAGTAAATGCCATGCCAGCACCCCTCCCGCGCCGCCGGATAACGCCGCCGCCGTTAAACTCAGCAGCAGAGGAATAAGAGGCAAACGGAAAAAAACCATATTCACTGAGATCGTACCGGCGATATTTGCCGCCATACACGCGAAAAAACATCCCGGCAGGGCGTCGGCCCTTTGCCGCGCTAAAAACAGTATCAGGTCGACGGTCAAGCCCGGCAGCGTATAGCTTACTAAGCTCAGCAGCCCGTGGGAAGCGGTCCCGCCGGCTGATATTACAAGTATCGCCTGCACAAAACCCGCCAGAGATGCGGCTCCGCGTTTGCCGGTCAATCCGGCGGCCATGATCAGCCACATCATATACAAGCCTCCGGCCAAGGCCCCGCCGGGAATCAAAAGCGGCGCGCTGACGATGTGTATAAGAGGAGTAACGACGGTTTTGACCGCGATACCCAATGCCGCCGCGGCAGCCGTCAATATCAAATCCCTTACCGTAAAACGACGCAGAGATCTTTGTATCAGTGTCAAGCCGGGTTGCCCCTTTCTTTTAAATACCGAAATGATCGCGAACAAAAGCGGAGAAACGTCTGCCTTCGGCGCTGAGGTGCTTTTCTCTTTTAAACCCGATCATTATGTCCCTGCTGAGACCGCCTTCATCAACATCCAAAAGGACAGTATCGGGGTCGGCGGCATAGACACCCGATTCGCTTTTCGGCACAAAACCAACTCCGCAATTATCGGATATCAACAGGCGCTGTACTTCCGGGCTGTTTGTAAATATGCCGGCACTTATACGGATACCGGAGTTTATACACATATGGTACGGCAAATCAAACAACTTGCCGTCGTTCTTAATGAAGATCACTTTCCGGCCGGATACATCGGCGAGATGCGCGACGTCTTTTCCGGCAAGCCGATCGGACTTATGCACCGCCAGATAATACGGATCCGAATATATCATATATCCTTTGTATTTTTGAAACAAAGGATTCCCGGGGTAAAGAAGCATATCAAATTCATTGATATCGACATTGCGGGACGCGATGCTCAAATGATCCGCTTGAAAACTCAAATCGGGGTTCGCTTTTGAAAAATCGCCGAGACATCGCATGAACCTGTCGCTGTGGAGAAACAGTCCGAGATACAGCGACGGGCCGGCGGTACGGTTTTTTGCGGCCGCTACGGCGTTTTCCAACTCTTGCACAGAGTTCTCCGCGTTTTCAAGGAATCTTTTGCCGCATTCGTTAAGCCTGATTTTCTTCCCGAAGCGGTCAAAAAGCTTGATCCCCAATTCTTCCTCCAAGTTGGATATACTTTTTGACAGTGTCGGTTGAGTGATATTCAGGATGCGCGCGGCTTTCGAGAGGTTATTGTAATGCGCGGCTGAGATAAAATACCGTATTTGGTTCAGTTCCATAAAAATACAGGTCCTTTCGCGGTGATTATATACCGGGAGAACGGGTTAATCAAGAGAAACAGGGCCGGAAAATTAAGCGCATATTGATAAAAGTTATATAATTGATAGATTTATTTCATAACGAGCGGAATTGTAAAACCGATGACACCGTGGTATAATTTGTTTTTATAAAGCATTCATGAGTATCCTGTTGATCGGTTTATTATTCTGCTTGTCTATATCGCGGCTATGTAATATGCAGTTACGAAAGGGGAAAACGATTTGACAACTAAACCGTAACTTTAACGGCTGATATCGACATCAGTTTCGAAGAAGAGCTTTTCTTATTTAAAATTAAATTAAAATCAGGAGGATTTGTTATGAAAAAAACCAACACGCGAACGATTCGGCGCAGCACCTTTTCCCTTGCATTAGCGCTCGCAATGCTGCTGAGCATAGTCACAATGGCCCTGCCGGCTATGGCGGCGAACGACAGTGACATTGAAGTCGTGTGGACGGCAGAAGGAATTAACAAAATTATTACAGTCACTGATAGAGAAGAAGATCTTACGACAGTGGGCCCGTTCACCTACGTCGAAACCAACACTGCCGGCACGTTTCGGTATACCGGAACTCCGGCAACGGGGATCACGGTGGAAGACCTGCTGGGATATGCCGGAGTCGATACCGGCGCTCTTGAATCCGACCGTGTGATTACTTTTGTGGCGGCCGATTCCATGAGGGTATCATTCACCTGGGGGCAATTGTCGGAAGAGCGCTACACCTACGAGTACCCCGGCGGCACATCGGGTCAAGCCCAATTAAAGCAAGGGGTCGAAAAAGGCGCGGTACCGGCTATTATCAGTTTTAACCAGGGCAGTTCCGCGCCGCGAAATTTTATGGGCCTGACCTATCCCCACGAGCAGTTCAGGGGCGTCATGAACCAAACGATCGCGACCATCGAAATCGGCGGGTTGGCGGCTACCTGGGGAGCTCCCTATATATTTGCTGAAAGTGGGAGCGCAGAAACGGGTACGCCTCTCGCGAAGAACGCAGTCGTGACCGCCGGAGACAAGATCAGGATAACCAATAATACTCACGGCCAAGGGGGCACATCGCATAAATATATGTACACTATAGGCGGCTCGGAGCCGACCATCGCAAACGCGGATATTTTTAACTGGAACAGCAACGGCCCGTCCGTTTCCGCCAACCCCTCGATTGTTGTGCCGGCGGACGACGGCAGCGGATACTTTATCGTGAAGGCGTTTACGCTGGGATACGGGCAGCTTGCTTCTGCGGTAGAGACCTATGCTTTCAAATACGACTCGGATACGCCTGACTGGACACCTGCAAAGCTGCCGCAAAGCGCGCCCACCGGCTTGACCGGTGCAGGACCGACAAGCGCCGGGGCGAACGGCAGCATAAACGGTACAACAACAGACATGCAATACAGCGCAGACGGCCTGTCCTGGCTCGACTGCGCGAGCGGCAGCACCTCGGCGGCGCCGGGGCAATACCATGTCCGTTACACAGAGACGGCTACTCACTACGCGGGCGCGTCGGCTACGGTTACCGTGCCGCAGTTTTCGAGCAGCGGGGGCGGGCCTGCGGATCCGAATACATATGTGAGCGTAGGCGGCGCGACGCCGGAAAACTACGATTTCAGGGTCATCGGAGCTGTGGCAAAAGATATCTACTTCACTTTCACGGGATTGCTGACGTATCCGGGTGTTACTGCGCATACTCAAACAAAAACTTTTAATCACCTGAACAACGTCGGCACTTCCGGGCAGGCCACAGTAAAGGGCATTAATATTGAGGACCTGCTTGGTAAAGCGATTACACTGACCGGCAGTGCTCAGAGTATAAAAGTACTGGGCGGCGGACCGGGCATGAGTACTGCCGCCTTTGAGCGCAGCTTTAATTTTGACGCAAATCCCTTGGGAATTCACTGGACGGACAGGGACGGCAATAAACTGATGCTGATATGGGAGGAAAACGGAAACCCTCTCGATAGTTTACGGTTGGCCGTGGGACAGAAAGACGAAACCGACGTAAACCGCCCTCACTGGGTAAGGGATATCCACACCATTGAAGTAAACGCCCGCAAGGTCGATCCGGGCGAAGGGACACCGGCTCCCTATGCGCCCGGGAATACAACTCCCGGCGCGCCGCCGCCGGCGGCGCCCGGGATCCCGCAGACGGAAGCCAAGGCGTCGGAACCCACGGCTGAACAGCAAACGGCGGCAGACGAAGCGGTGAAAAACGCCGCCGAGACCGGCGCCGGCGCCGGCATCTCCGTTGAGTCCGCGGGGGCGGCGGTCGCGGTTTCGGGCGGCGACTCCCCGGCACTCACCACCGTCAGCGGAGTCGACGCGGGAGACGCCACCGTCATGGCGATCGTGAACAAAGACGGCACGCTGACGCCCGTGCCGACAAAGGTCAACGCCGACGGTACGGTGACGGTCCTCATAAGCGGCGACGTCGTGCTTGTGCCGCTTCACGTTGAGGCCGGGTTTAATGATGTTGCCGAACATTGGGGCAAGGATGAAATCAACCGGGCCGCCTCTTTGATGATCGTCGAAGGCGTGGGCGGCGGCGATTTCAACCCGGCGGGCGAAGTGACCGGGGCCGAGGCGGTGACGATGTTCCTGCGCGCGATCGGCATTCCCCCGGACGCGGACGCCGGACCCGCAAAAGACACAGATCAGGAGGCGTGGTACGCGGAAATTTTCAACACCGCGGCGGCAAACGGTCTGCTCGGCGCCGGAATTGACCCCGATGCTCCCATGACGCGTCTTCAGACCGCCGAGCTTATATGCAACGCGCTGGAAACACTCGGAATGAAACCCGACATGGATGTTGACCGGGCAAAAGAGATTCTGGCGGATTTCACCGACTTGGGTCATTTGACAGATGAGCAGCTTATATATATGGGCATATTGGTGCAGTTCGGTATTTTTAAAGGCAACGGCGACGGCACCATGAACGCGGACGGCGTATTACAGCGCGTCCATATGGCGAGTCTGGCTGTTCGTTTTCAAGATTTGATCCTGAGTTTGTGACAAGAACAATCACAAAACATACATCTGAGCTGTTTTAAAATAACACCGGATACGTTATAATAGTAAATACTAAAATACCCGGGCGCCGCCAAAGCGGCTCCCGGGTATTTATAAACATTGAAGGAGTACTCAGATGAGAAAAATGAAACGTTTATTCGGCGCTTTTCTCGCGTCGGCATTAACTCTGACTGCGGTTTGCGGGATAACGGAACTGCCGGCAAAAGCGGAAAGCGAAACGCTGACGATCAGAGGGGACGGGATCGGAAAGGAAGTCGTCTTTTCGCGCGCCGAGCTGGAAAATATGGTAAACGAGCGTCACCGCTATTCTGTCGCCAATAACTTCCCCTCTGAAAAAACAGAATATGCGGAAGGAGTGCTTCTGCGGGATCTGCTGCTCAAAGCGGAGATAAAAGAAGACGCGCAAATAATACGTTTTATCGCTTCGGACGGTTACCGGCGCGAATTTACGGTTTCCGAATTGCTTTCGGCTCCCCGCTTTTATTTTTCCGAAACGGGTGGAAAAACGCCCGTGCCGGTAATGATATGCCTGCAAAACGGCGTGAGCGGATTTGACGGACTTAAACCTGAAAACTTGAGGTTGGTAATGGGGCAGAGGGCGCCCGGCGAACAGACAAATCCCTGGTTCGTGAAGTATCTGTCCGTGATCGAGGTTAGCCGGGAAAAACCCGCGAAATGGCCGGAAGTCACATTCAGCAAAGCTGCCGGAGACGCCGGTGTTACGCTTCAATTGCTTCACGAGAATTTTGATTCCGTAAAAATCTATTATACGACTGACGGCTCTGCGCCGACAACGGAAAGCGATATGTACAACGTAAGCGCAAGTTATTATCAGCCGCAGCTCAACAAACCGCTGCTGATAAGCAAGACGACCGTTGTGCGCGCCGTTGCTGTCGGCGCGGGCAAAGAAGACAGCGCGGTCGCTTCGATAATCGTGTCCTTCGACTCGCCGGTCTTTTCCGATCTTGAAGGATATGATCATGCAACTCCGGCAATCGAGGCTTTGGCGGCTGAGGAAATATTAAGCGGTGTGGGCGGCGGACGGTTCGACCCCGAAGGGAGCTTGACAAGGGCCATGTTCGCGACCATGCTGGGACGCGCGCTCAATAAAGCCGCTCCCGCAGAGGCGGCAGCGGTTGCCGGCTTTTTTTCCGACGTCGACTACGATTCTTGGTACGGAGAACATGTGCGTTGGGCGGCGAATAAAGGAATAATAAACGGTTATCCCGACGGTACATTTAAACCGACGGGTTTTTTAAGCACGGAAGAAATGATCGTTATGGCGATTCGAGCGGGAGGCTTTGAACTAACCGGCTCTGATGACGAACCGGCGGAAATTGCAGCCGGTTTCAGCGATTGGGCGGCGCCTTACGTGATAACGGCGGAAATAAATGATATATACGCGACGGGAGAAAATTCGGAAAAACCGGGCGTCTTCGGCGCTGACCGCGCGAACCGCGCCGAAGCGGCCGTTATTGTTTACAAGTTGTTACAGGTGTTGAAATGAAGTGAAATGTGTGCTGCCGCTTCGAAAAACATGACGTTGCCGATATCGTGTCAAAACGCCGAAAAACCCTCGTGTTCCGATTCGTCCTTAATACTCATGGCTTTATACAGCCGTGAGTATTTTCCGTTTTTTGCCATGAGCTCGTCATGACTGCCGGTTTCCGCTATGCCGTGCCCGTCAATGAGCAATATAAGGTCGGCGTTTCTCACGGTGGAGAGGCGGTGGGCTATGATAAAAGACGTCCGTCCCGAGAGGGCGTCCGATATCGCGTCTTGAATCAGCCGCTCCGTTTCGGTGTCTACGGAGGACGTCGCCTCGTCCAATACGAAGATCGGAGGGTCAGCTATTATCGCCCTGCCGATGGATACGAGCTGTTTCTCTCCGGTCGAGAGTTTGTCTCCGCCCTCGCCGACGTCGGCCGCATATCCGCCCTCGAGTTTTTTTGCCAGGATATCGGTGCGCGACAGTCTTGCCGCACGCTCGAATTCAGGCGCGGACGCGTCCGGTTTGCCGTATAGCAGATTGTCGCGCAAAGAGCCGGAGAACAGATGCGGAGACTGCTGCACATAACCGAGGTTGCTGTGGAGCCAGAGTATTCCGCGGGTCCTGTAATCGACGCCGTCTATGAGTATGCTGCCGCGTTCGGGTTCAAAAAACCTGCATAACAGGTTGACAAAAGTGCTTTTTCCGGCCCCTGTCTCTCCGACTAACGCCACCGAACAGCCGGCGGGTATTTTTATGTTGATGTTTTTAAGGACATAATCGTCCTCGCCGGCGTCTTTGTATCTGAACCAAACGTCTTTGAATTCGATTTCTCCGATAAGCGGCGGAAAGTTTTCCGGTTTGGGATCAAAAACGTCGCCGTATTCACTCTCGACTCCGGGCGTGTCGGTGACAGTGCAGGGCTGCGACAAAAGGCTCGTTACCCGCTCGATGTTCACCTGCGCCGCCATTACTTCCGAAATAAAGCGGGCAAGATGGGAGATGGGGTCGAGTATCGCCACGGTGTAGGCGATGAAGGCGGAAAGCATCCCGAAATCAAGCGCTCCGGTGAGAACGGCGGCGCCGCTGTAATAAAGCACCGCCGCAAGTGCGGTCGCGCCGACAAAGGTTATCAAAGGCAGGAAAAAGGAGCGGAGCCTCGCCTCGCGAAGGGAGGCCGAGTACATGCCGGAGGTCACGCCGGCGAACTCGGTGATGTTTTTATCCTCAATAACAAGAGTTTTTGAGGTTTTGGCGCCTGTTATATTTTCGTTGAACGAGGAGGTTATCGCGGAGTTTGCTTTTCTCATGGCGTGATTGGCGTTGAGGAGTTTCGGCTGGAATATCAGCGTTACGAGTATGAACACCGGAATGACGGCCAAAACGATAAGCGCCAATTTCGCGTTGACGGAGAGCATGATGGCGAACATGCCGATCAGATAACAAAGGTGCCAGAAAAACATGGCGCCGACCCAGGCTATCATGCCGCTGATACTGTTCGTGTCGCTCATGACGCGGGCCAATATATATCCTACGGAGGTCGTATTATAGAAGGAGAGAGGCAGCTTCTGCAGATGTGTGAAGCAGCGCTCTTTCATGTGTTTTCCCATTTTCATTTCGATTATCATCGACTGGCGCGAGAAAAAGAGCGTGGTCAGGGCCTGAAACAGTATCACGGACAGATAGATCAATGTGAAGGGCAAAAGCCCGGCGGCGCTTTTCGGCATGACAAAATTGTTTACCGCGTAGCGCGTGAAAAGCGGTACAACGGCGTCGACCGCGGCGGAGAGGAGCATCAGCAAGGCGACGACGGCTATCCTTTTTGACTGCGGTTTCAGAAAAGGAGCGATCTTTGCCCAAATTTTAAAATCTATCTTACGACTCGCGCTTTCATCAAAAATATCACCCAAGCGTATCACCGCCTTTTTCCGGAACATCGGATTCGCTTTTCAAGAGCATAGCGTCGCTTTGCATTTTGTAAACACGGCGGTAAAGCCCTTCTTCGGATATGAGATCTTTATGCGGGCCGAACTGCGCGGCGCGGCCGTTTTCCAAAACGAGGATATTGTCCGCCCGCATCAGCGTGCTTATCCGGTGAGATATCAATATGACCGTTTTCCCTTTTGTGCGGTCGCCGAGGGCGTTTATTATTTTTTCCTCGGTCTCTGTGTCCACTGAGGACAGGGAATCGTCGAATATCAGGATGGGACAGTCCGACATGAGCGTACGGGCTATCGCGACGCGCTGTTTTTGCCCGCCGGACAGAGTCACTCCGCGCTCTCCGACGCGGGTGTCGCACCCGTCTTTGAACCCCGCTATATCCCCGTCCAAAGCGGCTGTTTTTGTATTTTTCCGCAAAAGCTCGTCGTTTTCGCCGGACAACGCGATCTCAATGTTTTCCCTGACGGTTTTCGAAAACAGGAAAGGTTCCTGAAGCACCAGACCGACGCTGCGGCGCAGATGTGATCTTTCGATGCTGCGTATATCGGCGCCGCCTATTGATATCACGCCGCCGTCTTCGGAAAGGTCAAAGAGCCTGCTTATAAGACAGGCCACAGTCGATTTGCCGGAGCCTGTCGATCCGAGCACGCCCAAAACCGTGCCCTTCGGGACGGTGAAACTGAGTTTGTCCAATACTTTCAATTCGCCGTAATTAAAACTCACGTTATCAAAAACAATGTCGCCGTTTAGTTCCGGCGTTTGAGCTTCGGGTTCATGTCCCTCCGCCGCCGATTCCAAAACCTCGCGCAGACGCGCGGCTGAAACGCCGGCTTTACTCAATTCGGACAGAGTCCTTCCTAAAGTCCTGACAGGCCATGAGATGGAATAGTTATAGCTGATGAACGCCAACAGGACGCCGAGAGTCATTCGGTCAGAGGCCGCGAGCAAAGCGCCCGCGCAAACGACGGCAAGTATTTGAGCGCCCGTGACAAAGTCGCCGACGCCCCAGTAGAGGCCGAGCGTGTAACCGAGGTCTATCCATTTTTGCGTGAAAACGTCAAGTTTTTTGTCAAAGAGGTTTTTTTCGTGTCTTTCGCGCCCGAAAGCCCGCACGACCCGCACGGCGGTCAGGTTTTCCTGAATGCCGGCCATCAGTTCGCCCTCGGCTTCGTCGGCTTTCAGGAATTGGGCCGCTATCCGCTTATAGAAAAGCAGCGAATACAAGACGATTGCCGGTATAAAAGCCGCGCAGACAAGGGAAAGGGGAACGCTCATCGAAAACATCATGACAAGGGCGGCTGTTACGAGTATCACGGTCTGCACCACCTCGATGAGCCGGGTGGAAATAAATTCCCGTATCGTTTCAACGTCGGAGGTGCAGCGCTGTATGATGTCGCCGGTCTTGTTCTCCGTGTGTTTTGCGAAGGGCAGACGCTGTATGTGCGAAAAAAGGGCGTCGCGCAGCCTTTTCGTGAAGCCTTCGGTCCCTTTTGTTATGCTTACCCGCGAGAGGTAGTTTAAAAGGCCGGAAAAAAAGGAGCAGACTACTATGCCGAGAGCGCACAGAATGAGATTCGAGCGCAAAAATCCGCGACCGCCGATAAGATCGAGCATGAGCGCCGCGGTCGCCGAGATTTCTTCGGGTTCCGGCGCGAGCGCGATATCGACGGTGAAGCGGATTATTTGCGGGGTCAAAAAATTAAAGACAATACTGCCGGCGGACGCGATGACGGCTGCCGCGAAGAAACGCCGTGAACCGCGGGCAAAGCCGAGCATGGTCCCTTCCCGGGAAAAAAGTCCGAGTTTTTTCAAATCGCGTAATCTTATTGCCGTTACATCATGTTCGGCAGAGCCAGCACGATTTGCGGGAAAATGATCAAGAGGGCCACGTGCACGGTGTCCGCTATGAGAAACGGCCATACTCCTTTGTACAGGATTCCCAAAGGCGTGTTGATCGCCTTGGTCATGACGAACAGATTAAGCCCGAACGGAGGGGAGATCATGCTCATCTCAATGAATCTGACCATCATGATTCCCCACCAGATGGTGTCATAACCCATGCCGGCAATTATAGGCGTTATTATAGGCACCGTCAGAAGCAGGATCGCCATCGAATCAAGAAACATTCCCAAAATGAAATATACGACCATGATGATTATGATTATGAACACGGGTTGGAGGTTATGCTCGACCTGCCACGTGATAAGGTTCCGGCTCATCGTGTTCGGGAGACCGGATACCGACATGAGCCGCATAAAAAGGTACGCCCCGATAAGAAGGCAAAACACCATCGCCGTGGATTGCAGAGCGTCCATAGTGGCTTCCATGAAGAATTTTTTATTGAAACGCTTCATGAATATGACGATGATCAGCGCGCAGGTGGCGCCTATGCCGCCGGCTTCGGTGGGGGTGAAGAAACCTCCGTATATCCCGCCTATTATTACGATGAACAAAACAAGAGCCGGCCATACGTTTTTGACTGACCCCATGCGCTCCCGCATCGGCGCTTTTTCCGCCGCCGGGGCCACGGACGGATTGATTTTACCCATGATCATGATCGTGACCATATAGAACACGACCTGCATGATCCCCGGGATTATACCGCCGATAAACAGTTTCCCGATCGATTCCTCGACGAGTATTCCGTAGATGATCATTATCACGCTCGGCGGGATCAGTATACCTATCGTTCCGCCGCATACGATGGAGCAGGCGGCGAGGGATTGGCTGTAGCCGTATTTACGCATCTCCGGATATGCTATCTTCCCCATGGTCAGGGCGGTCGCCGCGCTCTCGCCGCAGATCGCGGCGAACAGCCCGCATGCGCCGACCGTTGCGATCGCGAGGCCGCCGCGGATATGTCCCATCCATTTTCTCACAAAAATGTACAGATCCGCGCCTATGTCGGAGTGTGAAAGGAAGGTGCCCATGAGGATAAAAAGAGGCATGCACACGGTCGTGTAGCTTGCGACCTGACTGTAAGGAACGCTGCCCATGACCTGAAAAGCTCTGCTCGGTCCCGTAAGGTACCACAGGCCGAGAAAACTCAGCAGCATCATGGACACGCCTACCCAAAGCCGGCAGAACATGATGATGAGAAGCGCGATCACCGCAATGATGCCGACCGCGAAAGGCGATATAGCCGTCATTGTTCACCCTCCTGTCTTTGACCGCTGATTTTTCTGAGCAGTACGCATAAGGTCCCCAAAGCGCAAAGAACAAGACCGATTCCCGAAATCAGCACGAAGGGCCAGTGCGGGATGCTCAAAAACGGCGTCGAGAGAGACATTTCGTGAACAAGTATCGTATGTCTGAAAGCCGCGATTCCCGTGATGAAGTACATGAGCATGCAAACAGACAAGGTGACGTAATCCATCTTGGGAAAAAACCGGAATACGTCGATTTTTATTTGCGCGTCGCGGGCGGAAGTCATTCCGATGCCGAGAAATATAACGACGACGACCACGTTCATGACCAGCTCATTACTTCCGACGAAAGACCGGTTGAGGTTCCGCATCAAAGCGTCCGCGCAGACGTACAGCATCATTGCCACCATCACAGCGGCGCCCGCGACGCTGACGAAGAAGATAAATCTGTTCAGCGCTTTTTCGATTTTAACAATCATTAAAAACATCTCCTCATTAAGGGCGCGGGTAAACGGACAGTCCCCGCGCCCTCTCGTATGCCGTTTGTCAGGCTGAGGCGAACATTTGTATCATTTTCTCGTAAGCGCCTCTTCCGTCGTAACCGGCAGCCTCGCATTGGGAGAACCAATCGTCCAAGATAGGCTGCATGGCGTCCGCCCAAGGTTTTTTCGCGGCGCCGGTTATGTAGGAGAACTCGTGGCCGTCCTCTTTGGCTACGTTGACCGCTTTTTCGTAGGTCGCGGCGTCAGACGCAAAGATGAAAGCCGCGGCGCCGATGAACGCCTCTTTCAGGATGCCCTGCAAGTCGGCGGGAAGGCTGTCCCATTTGTCTTTATTGATAAGATATCCCATGGCCGGGATATTAAGGCCGCTGCCGACCTCAGTCGCGCCGAATACGGTGTGGTATTTGACGACCTCGTTCAGCTGGGAGTTGTTCACGATGGCCCAGTGGCAGATCTGCGAATCCACCGTGCCGAGCATAAGGCCGTTGTAGTAGTCGCCGGCGTCCAACTCGACCGCCGTGCCGCCGAGCATATTCACATACTGTCCCATTTGGGCGTGCGCTTCGATTTTCGCGCCCTTCAAGTCGTCTATGGATTCGATTTTCTTGTTTCCGTGGATGTTGTAGCCGCCCAAAACATACGGATAGAGCCAGAAAGAGTTCACGGCGTCAAGCATTTCTCCGTTGAGCTCGGGGATATCGTCTATCATTTTGACATAGACTTCCTGGATTTTTGCCCTGTCGGGAACGTCGCCTTGAATGAGGGCGTTGAAAATCTGATTGAGGACCGACACGGAAGCGATCTGCGTCGCTTCGACCGGCGCCATGTCGATCATGCCGGTCTTAAGCGCGGACATCGTATCGTTCTTGGACACATATGTGCCGGAAAAATAGGTGTCGAACTGAAGCCTTCCGTTCGATTTCTCCTCCGCTTCTTCCGCGGCGTTCAGTATGGCCTGTCCCGGGGGGATGCTTTCCGACGAATAGTAGCTGATAACGATCTTGTGGACGTCGTCGCCGCCGGACGACG
This sequence comes from Oscillospiraceae bacterium, assembly GCA_009782435.1. GTDB lineage: Bacteria > Bacillota > Clostridia > Oscillospirales > Oscillospiraceae > WRJA01. Next base: position 8,973 of record WRJA01000001.1, on the reverse strand, counting down.
CTCCGCCGCTGCCTCCGCCTCCGCAGGCTCCGAGGATGCCGATAAGGATCGCGGCAAGCAATAAAATCGGCAGGGTTCTTCTGTTTCGCATAGTTTTTCTCCTTTCATTTTATCACATATCTATAAATATTTTGGTTTTCGATTTGGTCATTTTGCGGGCTTGGGGTCATGTTATCGCGTGTATCGCGTGGAAGCCGTCGTGGACCGCCTGAAATACATTGTGAGGATACCTTACGTCCCCCGCGAGGAAAACGTCTTCCGCCAAGCCGCAAAACAGTTCCGCCGCTTCGGCGCGGGGCCTGAAGCCCAAGGCGAGGACGACGGTATCGCATGGTATGAGTATCTCTTTCCAGTTTTTGTCCATGACCACGGCGCCTTCTTTTGTCATGCGGACAAGCTTTACTTCCGTTAAAAATTCGGTGCCGAGCTGTTTGTTGAGATAGATGCCGCCCCGGGGGCCTTCGGCGCTGAGCGCGGATTCGGGGAGCATGTCCGTCACAACGACTTTTTTGCCGTTTCGTGCGAAGTTGAGGGCGCTTTCAATGCCGGACAAGCCTCCGCCGGCCATAACGACGCGCTCGCCGACCGCCGCTTTCCCGCAATCCGCGTCACCCACCCAGACGATGCCGCCTTCTTTTTCACAAGGGATATCCGGGATTATCGGAACTGAGCCCGCGGCGACAACGATAACGTCCGGCCCGGCGTCCGCGACAAGTGCGGGCGTGGCCTCGGTCCCGGTGATCACTTTTATTCCGGGCAGCGACATGACTTGTTTTCTCTGCCAGTTCAGGAAGCGGCGCATATCGTCTTTGAAGGGCAAGGCCGACGCGAGGATCATGTTCCCTCCGAGTTCGTTCTCTTTCTCAAAAAGAACGGCGCTGTGGCCTTGTTCAGCCGCCGTTATTGCGGCTTGCATCCCTGCCGGGCCGCCGCCCACGATCACGACCTTCTTCTTCGGCGCGGGGGCCGAATACCCGTACCGGTATTCAAGTTCCCTGCCGACGACAGGGTTGACGGAGCATCTCACGGGGTGCGCGCGTTCGCCCGTCCACCGTATGCATGTCATGCATCGTATGCACGGCCGTATATCGTCTTTTTTCCCTTTTCTCGCCTTGTTCGCGAATTCGTGATCGGCAAGCTGGGCTCTTATCATCGCGACGACGTCCGCTTTTCCTTCCGCTATGATTTCCTCACACATCTCCGGGCTGTTGATCGAACCTACGGTGGTCACGGGTATGCTCAGCTCCTTGTGGAAGCGTTCGGCAAAATGCACATTCAGCCCGTGTTCGATGTAAGGCGGCTGCATCTGATAGATGGTGAGCAGCGGGTCTTGTATCGTAGCCACCGAAACATGGCACAGGTCGACCAAGTGCTGCACCGACTTCATGATCTCGATCATCTCGTCCTCGTGCAGGCCGCCGTCAAAGAGGTCCGTTGCGCTGATGCGCGTTTCGATGATGAAGTCTTTTCCGACTTTACTGCGGATCGCCTCAAGTATCCCGCGGAAAAACCGCGCTCTGCCGGCAAGGGTCCCGCCGTAATTGTCGTCTCTGCGATTTGTGCGCGGGGAGAGGAACTGGTGAATGAGGTGCCCGTGGCCGGAATGCAGCATGCCCATCCGGAAGCCCGCGAGTTTAAGCTGCAGAAAGGCGTTAGCGAAACTCTCCGTCACATCCTCGATATCGCTCAAAGACATTTTCATAACAGGTCTTTTCCTGCGTTTTTCGGCTTCGGCCGCCCGTTCCTCTCTAATGGTGAAAATGGGGCTTGCCGAGATGGCCGGCAGACCGCTGCTGATGATCTGGCTCCCGTTGTGGTTGACTTCGACGGAGGCGATCGCCCCGTATTTGTGTATGGCCTCCGCAAGCCGGCACAAGCCCGCGTGGATGTTCCTGTCGCCGAGATTCAGCTGGAAGCGGTGTCCCGCGGCGTGGTCAAAGTCGATTGCCGATTCCCCGACCGTCACGATGCCCGCGCCGCCCTGCGCCACCGATTGGTAATACGCTATCATCTCGCTTGTAACATACCCGTCGCCGGTAGCGAGCATATGACAGCCCGGGGCGAATTCGATCCTGTTCTTGATCACCGTGTTTCCGATCTTTATCGGGGAAAACAAATGCGGGAAGTTTTGTTCCATAGCCGATCCTCCTTCGTTAAATATCCGATGCGGTCCAATAGCCCGCCGCCATCGCGTCCGCCAAGGTCCCGGCCGACGCGCAGTCGCCGACGTTCAAAACGATCGGAGCGCAGTCTCTGAGCGAGTTCGCGGTCTCTCTGTCCGGTTTTTGTCCCGCCGCGATCAGTATCGTGTCCGCCGGTATATGCCTCTCGCCGTCCGGTCCTGATACGGTCAGGCCTGTCTCGTCCGCCGAGGAAGCCTTGACGTTAACGAGGACTTCGATTCCGAGCTCGCTGATTTTCTTGTTAATGACAGGCCCGTACTTAATGTTCGCGTCGCGCGCGATTTTAGGCAGCATCTCCGCGATCGTCACTTTTTTTCCCGACATCGCCAGATGTATCGCCGCTTCGCAGCCCACGAGCCCGCCGCCCAGCACAGCGACCCTGTCGCCGATCTCGACGCCGTCGTCCGAAAGCGCCGCGGCGAGGATCACGTTTTTATTGTCCGTACCCGGTAAGGCGGGCAGGACGGGTTTCGCTCCGACAGCCACGATCAAAACGTCGGGTTTTATTTCAAGGGCTGTTTCCCGTGTGAAAGCGGCGCTTTTTTTAACGGTGACGCCGGCTGTCTCAAGCTCGTGTTCCATAACGCTTATGTTGTTGAAAAAATCCTGTTTGAAAGACATTTTTCTCTCGCAGCGCAAAGCGCCGCCGAGTTCCGGCTCTTTCTCGAACAAGATCACGCTGTGGCCGCGCCTTGCCGCCGTCAGCGCCGCCGTCATGCCGCCCGGGCCGCCTCCCGCGACGGCGACGCGCTTTTTTTGCGCGGCCGGAACGACGGTCAGGGTTTCGTTGCCTATGACGGGGTTCACCGAACAGCGCCTTGTTTTCGTTTCCGTTCTTCCGGCTGTACAATTATAGCAGAGTATACATCTCATTATCGAGCGGTCGTCTCCCGCGATAAGCTTTCGCGGGAGATAGGGGTCCGCCAAAATCGCTCTTGCCATCTGCACTACGTCGGCTTTTCCGGAGGAAATAATATCCTCTATCATTTCGGGCTCGTTGATTGAGCCGACTGTCGCGACCGGCGTCTTGACCCGGCGTTTAACAGCCGCCGCGTAGTGGACGTTGCATCCTCTCGGATAAAACGACGACGGATGGGTACGGTCGTAGCTTTCTCCCCGCGTGCCGGTGGTTATGTGTATCAAATCGGCTTTCCCGTCTATGAGCTTTGCCGTTTCGATCGTATCTTCGATCGTATCGCCGCCCTGTCTGTAATCCTCCGCGCTGAGACGAACTTCGATCGGGAACAAAGGTCCCACAGCCGCGCGCGTCGCCTCCAAAACCTCGAGCAGAAAACGCGAGCGGTTGAAAATGCCGCCGCCGTATCCGTCGCCGCGCCGGTTGTCGACCGAGCTGAGGAATTGGTGGAGAAGCCAGCCGTGGCCCGCGTGGATAAGTATCATCTCAAAGCCGGCCCGCTTCGCGAGCGCCGAAGCTTCGGCAAAGCCGTCGGCTATCTCTTTTATCAGCGATACCGGCATCTGCGTCACTTTGGTGCCGTTCGGAAGGATCTCGTCGACCGGGCCGTAGCGCACATCGCCTGCGGCTCTCTTCGCGGCGTTCAGGTTGTCGACTTCAGTGTATTTTCCGCCGTGCGACAACTCCAGGTTCGCGACTGCTCCGTGCCGCCGTATGGCTCTCGCCGCTTTGGTCAGCGAGGCGATGACGAAGTCGCTTTGCATGTCGATCATTCGCGCATGGCTTTTTCCCGTAGGGTGAACGATCCCCTCGGTGCAGCAGACTGCAGCGACGCCGCCTTTCGCGAGGTTCTCATAAAAAGCTATCGCTTCCGGAGTGTAGTCCCCGTTAACGGTAATGTCAGGCGTGCCCATCGGAGCCGCCATCATTCTGTTTCTGAGTAAAATCCCTCCGATTTCAACAGGGCTGCCGGCCGCGGGATATTTTCCGGCGAACACCGGCGTGTTCGGTATCGTATCCGTAGAGCATACCTCCTCGCGAAACGAGTGCGTTTTTAATGATATACCTATATCATTATCGGCTGCGATTGTCAATTATTATGGCGGCTTACCGGAATATCGCGCTCTCCGGGGATTTGACAGAGCAATCGACCGGCAAAAGGGAAAAAATAAGCTGTCAAAAAGTGTACGCCATACCGGTCGACGCTTCGGCGTCCGATTGAACTGAAAGTTTTACCAAACAAGCGACACTGCCTGCCGGGAATTTCGCCGGCAGGCAGTTCTTCATTTCGATTTGCCTTTACATAAAATTTTACTCAAACTCACTGATCGTCATACAAGCTGTGCCTCCCACATCGTACCGCGAATTTTCTTTACTAAGTCCGCAACATCTTGTTCGGATTCTAAGCCGGCTTTCTCGGCCTCGCCGGCCATGTCGCGCTGAAATTCCTCAAAAGCAAGGCGGTTGGAGTTCATCAATACAATATCACCGCGCTTTTCAATAAAAACAACCTTATCGCCGTCTTTCAGGCCCGGTTTTTTGCGGATTTCCACAGGTATAGTCAACTTGCCCCTTGACGGAGATTCATGCAATGTCCAGCATAATAAAGCCTCCTGACGATATGTGAAAACTACTTTCTTTACATTCCTTACCTAATACTATTCTAACACGCGAAAAATATAAAGAGATTATTCTGCGCTGATTTCCGCGCACACGAAAAAACCATATGTACGGCATGCTTGGCAATATGTGCAAAATCTGCACATATTAACATAATTGTGTGTTTGACGGAAAGGCGTTTTCTGCTATAATAAACAACAAAGCTAACACTCAAGTTTCGGTACGATATAAAGCCCTCCCCGGCGTGACTTATCGACTGTAAGACAGAAACGTTACGGGACCGCGCGCAGCAAGAGGCAGGGATACATACCCGAACAGAGGCGCAAATAACTCAAGAATATGCATTTTGAGGAGGAAATATAAATGAAAAGGATCCCGGCTGTCATTCTCGTTGTTGTTCTGCTGCTGTCTTTGTCCGGTCTGGCCGCATGTAACAACAACAATCCCGCCCCGGCAGGTCCGGCGCAACAACCCGCGCCCGGCAGCAGCAGCTCCGGCAGCAGCAGCTCCGGCACAGGCCCGGCGCAACCCGCGCCTCAGGCGGAGAAGGAAAAATATCATCTCAGTATCGCCATGACCCCGACCTCTATGCTCTTTGCAAATGATATCAGCGATGTTTTCAGCCGGCACACGGACGGTCGTGTGACTGCGGATGTTTTGGATGTTAACAGTCTCGGTTCCATAACCGATGCCGTGAACATGGTGCGTGACGGTGTGCTGGATATCGCCTTCATTCCAACAACGCTGGCTCCGGGAGAATTCCCCGTTTTAGACATATGCGCGATACCTTTCTTTACAAAGAGTTACGACTGCGCTGTGGAAATAGTTGACGCTCTGGTTGGCGCCGGGCTTTTGGATGAGTGCTACAAAAAAACCCATATGCTCTACTATACTTCGACTGAATCTAATGTTGTAGGCTTCACGAAGGGGTTAGTGCCCACCAAGATGTCTGATTTTGCCGGACTCAAGATCCGTTCGAACGCGGCATCCTTGACAGATTATATCAATGAGGTACTGAAGGGTACCGCCGTGAACATAGCCACTAATGATGTTTACCTCTCCCTGAGCACGGGCGTAGTTGACGCGACCTTCAACTCCCCAAATAACATGTTGCTCTCATCGTATGCGGACGTTATGGATACTGTCATGAGACAGCGCGCGTTTGCCAATTATCTTATCTGTCTGGTAAACGCCGATCTTTGGGCATCCTTTGACAGCGAGCTCCAAACCCTGATGATGCAAGCCGGAAAAGACAAAGCTGAGTACATACGCGAGTTTACTGCGGCCGTTGAACAGGATAACTTTAATGCTCTTGCCGAAGCGGGTGTCAATGTATTCGAGGCAAATGACGAGCTGTTAAAGAATATGATCGACGGTTCGCTGGTCGTGCAGGACATCGTTGAAGCAAAGCTGAACTCCTTCGGCATAGACGGCGCGAGAGTTATGGAAGTAGCAAGAGCGGTTGCTGCCAAATACTGATCAAAGACAGATATCAGATAAGGGACAGATAGTTATCTGTCCCTTGGAGGTAAAATTCCTGAAAGAAGGAGGACTCATATTGAGTAAGGTATTCGGCAAGATCGATGATGTAATAAGAAGTATAAGCACGGCATTTATATATGTTTCTGCCGCAGCGCTTTTTTTGATTGCCTTTCTGAGCTTTTGCGACGTTATAGGGCGCTATTTTTTTAACAGTCCTATCAGGGGCGCGCAGGAGTTGGTAGAACTGAGCATGTCCGTGTTTGTCTATATGGGCATAGGTATGGCGACCAGGCGGCGCAGGCTGATCAACGTACCGGTCATTCTGGAAAAAATGCCGATTGCAGCCGGATACTTTTTCAAAACCTATGCCGGCCTTATATGCTGCGGCATATCAGTCTTATTATGCCGCCAACTCGGTCTTTCGGCAATTAACTACTATGGAGAATTGAGTTCGGCAACGCAAACATTCAAGATTCCGTTATGGCCTTTTTATACGACTGCTTCCGTCTGCTGCGGACTGATGGCTTTGGAAATGTTAGCGCGCTGTATCAAAGACATAGCCGCCGGAGTAAAGGCTTTAAAAGCCGGTAAAGCCGGGAGAAAGGATGAGGCGCGCATATGAGTACTACATCTATCGGTTTTTTCGGAGTCGCGCTCATGCTTTTCCTTTTATTCACCGGTGTGGAGATAGGATTTTCTTTTATAGGCGCCGGCATGGTCGGTATAGGGCTGATGCTGGGCTTTAAAGGCAGCCTTTCCGTGCTTAAAACCATTCCGCTGTCACAATCGCTTTCTTACACGTTGGCAGTGCTTCCCATGTTTATGCTTTTGGGAGATTTTGCGGTTACGGGTGACCTCACTTCGGACGCATACGGGGCGGCTCGTAAATGGCTTGGTCATCGCACGGCAGGTCTGGCAATTACCTCCACAGTATCATCAGCTGTTTTCGGCGCAATCAGCGGTTCCGCCTCAGCAACGGCGATGGTTATGACGCGTGTTGCGTGGCCTGAAATGAAAAAGTACGGTTATGAACCGAGCCTCGGACTTTCCAGCATAGCCGCGGCAGGGCCTTTGGCCATACTTATCCCGCCCAGTACGCCGATGATAGTTTTCGGTATCCTGTCCAACACTTCTGTCGGGAAGCTCTTTATGGGAGGATGGATCCCCGGAATCATTCTGACCGTTATGATGTGTTCGATTACTGTAGTGCTGGTAAAAATTCATCCCGAACGGGCGCCGAAAACAGAGAAGGCCCCAATGAAAGAAAGATTTCGCTCACTTAGTAAGCCGTTGCCCATATTTATACTGATTATTGTTATTATGTACTGCATCTGGGGCGGCGTCACAACAGTAAATGAGGCCGCGGGGGTCGCGGTCATCTGCTGTTTGATTATTGTCATCGCGAAAAGGCGGGCGGGTATTAAGAAGCTTTGGAAGGCGCTTGTAGAAGGTTCGAGCAGAGCTGCTGGCTTATTCTTTATGTTTATCGGGATCCAGGTATTCAACAGCTTCCTGTCAATGTCAAAACTGCCGACGCTTCTGACCAACTTCATTATCTCCCTTCCGTTCTCTCCTTATACCGTTATCTGGTGTATCGTCGGGCTGTATTTTATTCTGGGTATGTTTATAGATGCGGCTGTCATGATGATGCTTACCGTCCCGCTTATATATCCGGTGGTTGTCGCGCTGGGATTCGATCTTGTATGGTATGGCATTATTTCAGCGCTCTGCTCAGCTCTTGCCCTGATTACGCCCCCCGTTGGCGGTTGCCTGTTTGTGATCGGGTCGCAGACGCCGGACATACCGCTTTCTTTAATAATGCGCGGGGTATGGCCATATGTGATTGCGATTTTTGCCACCATCGCGCTTGTAATTTATATTCCGCAATTGGCGTTGTTTCTGCCTTCAAAAATGATCTGACTTTTCGGCGCGAGGGTACCTCTCGCTTATCGTCTTTGTGACGATAGTTAAATTAAGTGATACTCATTATTAGTGTATGAAGGTGTACATTATGACAAGGAAATTTCCAAATCTGTTCAGTCCGCTGAAAATTGGCGGCTTAACCATGAAAAACCGAATAATTTCCGCACCGATGACATATCCCATATTGACGCCTGACGGCTGCCTGACACCGGAAGCTTCGGCGTTTTATGAACTGCGCGCTAAGGGAGGTGCTGCTGTTGTACCTGTCTGTGTATTAATCGTCGACGGAAAAACAGGAAAATGGGATCCTATCCAAGTGGCGACCGACGCGCCGAATTCGAAAAACAGCATGGCGGCTGCAGCGAGAGCGGTGCGCCGCCATGGCGCGATAGCCTGTATGGAACTGTCGCATGGAGGAAGATTCGCGCGCACCGACGGTCCGTCGTGGGGACCTGATGACGTAACCGAAAATGGCGTTCTCGTCACACAAAAAATGACAAAAGCCATGATAGACGGGTTAGTCGAGATGTATGAAAAAGCGGCTGTCCTCTGCCGCGACGCAGGATTTGAGATGCTGCTTATCCACGCCGGACATGGCTGGTTGCTTGAGCAATTTCTCTCGCCCGCTACAAACAGCAGGAATGACGAATATGGAGGCGATCTCATAAACCGAGCGAGGTTCTCGATAGAAGTCATCAACGCCGTGCGTTCGGCTGTCGGTCCGAATTTTCCGTTGGAACTGCGCATCAGTGCGGAGGAATACCTTGACGACGGCTATATGTTTTCTGACACAATTGAGTTTGCAAAGCTCGTCGAGGACAAGATAGACTTACTGCAAGTATCGACAGG